>CAYMLN010000041.1:0-4115 GCA_964391045.1 uncultured Saprospiraceae bacterium | reverse complement strand
CGATTCATCCAGGAACGGGTATCCGACGATGATCGCATCGACCGGCTCACGCGCAACATAGGCTTGCAGGAAGTCCATCAGCTTGTCCGAGGGTTGCGTATCAAGACCGGTCACGATGATCCGGGCAGGGTCCGTGACGGCCACGCCAGATCGTTTCATGCCAATGTCCAGGCCCAGGATGCGCCCCATCGCGGGCAAAGATACTTCCGCGGGAAAACATCGACTTCCGGATGGCCGTGGCCTAAAAAAAAGAACCCCCTCCGCTTGCGCGGAGAGGGGTCCCATCCCAAAAACAGTAATCTTGATCTTGAACTCAGACCCTCATGCTCAGAGGATCATCATCTTCTTCGTAGCGGTAAAGCCCTGGAACTGGATCTGGTAGTAGACCATGCCCGTGGCATTGATCTCATCGCGGGTCAGTTCCGTGGTATTCATGCCTTTCACGCCGCTGAGCGTGCGCGTGAGCAGTTGACGACCGGTGAGGTCGAACAATGTGAGCGTGGCTTCGCCGGATGCCGGGAGGACGTACCCGATGCGCGTGGCGCCGTTGAACGGGTTCGGCTCGTTCTGCATCAGTTCGAAGACGAAGGCATCATCGGCACCGCGGAAGGTGACCGCCAGGTCGAGGATCTCCCCGCCGGCATAGGCTTCCGGCTCCGTCGGCAACGTCCCCATGGTGATCGCCTGGCTGAGCAGCTCGTTGCCCGTGGCCTTGAAGACCAGCGTAAAGAGCGGCTGCGCCGGATCGGCATTTACCGGGGTCGTGTTGTGCCAGCTGGCGGTCAGCTTGTTGTCGCTGAGCCAGCCGAAGTTGTCGGTCGTGACATCACACTGGCCGGCCTTCACGTCGACCCACTGGAGGGCGCGATCGATGCGGAAGGTGAGCTGCATGCCGTCGAGGTTGCGCGCCTCGCCGGCGTATACCGGCACTTCGATCGTCTGGCCGGCGCTGACGGCCTGCTCGTCGATCACGAGGTCGAGCACATCACCCGAACCGCGCGGCGTGATGCTTTGGGCATTGGCCTTCACCGTGTTGTTGACGTCGCCCACCTTGATGGCGCGGAAGTCGACATGGTTCACGCCCTGCGAGAGCGGATTGAGGGCGCGGTTCTCCGGCCACTGCTGCATCCACGGGTTGGCCGGGTTCGGGAAGACATACGCCTTGTCCACGAAGCGCCAGCTCGTGTTGTTCGGGAGTTCGCTGTACAGGCCCAGGATGAGCTTGCGCAGTTCGATCAGGTCAACGGCCGTGAGCGAGTTGGAGTTGTTGGCGTCCGCCGCGATCAGCTTGTAGGGGCTGTCGAGATTCTGGATGCCCAGCAGGTGTTTCTGGATCTGCAGCAGGTCGAGCGTGGATACGCCGTTCTTGAAGTCGTTGTTCTTGCCCGGGACGACCGTGTAGCTGCCGCCGACCGGCATGGCCGGGAAGGCGAACGTACCGGTCTGGTCGGTGTGCTCGGCCTGGAGGCTGGAGCCGCCCAGTTCAACCGCTACATCGAGAACGTTGTCGGAGGTCTCCGTGCTTACGTTACCCGTGACGATACCCTGCGGGGTGCCGACACCCGGGCAGGCATCGAGGTTGTCCGTGATGATGATATACGTTTCGCAGTAGGTCTGGTTGCCCAGCTGGTCCGTTGCCCAGATCTCGACATACACCTGGCCCTGGTCGACATGCTCGCAGGTGAAGTCGCGGTAGATGTCGTTCGGGTTGGAGGAGAACGAGAGGGTGAACGGACGACCGCACGGATGGTAGCTGCTGGCGTCGAAATCCTTGGCCCAGATGCGGACCATGCCCTCGCCGTTGCCGATCGGCATCAGGTCGGCGCTCAGGCCGTTGATGCATACCGGTACGGGAGCCTTGCAGGACTCAAGGTTGATCAGCTGCTCGCGGACGGTGCGGTTGCCGCAGCGGTCTTCGAACGTGTAGACGATCCGGTGGTTGCCGAGCGGATACTCGCCGGAGGCGTTGATAATGTCGCCCAACCCGTTGATCGGGCCGATCTCGTACCAACCGTCGTTATCCAGGTCAACGGCATACGACCATTGCAGGAGGTTGCCCGGCGTGCAGTCATCCGTGGCCCGCTGGATCAATTCCAGGTAGAGGCCGTCACAATCCACTTCATTGCAGAGGTCGATCGTCGGTTGTTCGGTCACAAATTCAGGACCGTTGGCATTGGTGACCTTGATGATCTGGGTGCGCTCCCAGTAGCTGGTCCCTTCTTCGAGGCCGTAGAGTTCGAACCGGCACCAGTCGATGACCTTCCAGGTCCGGAGGATCTTCCAGCAGGCGCCGTCGACGATCGGGAAGACGACGTCTTCATACGTGACACCGACGAGGTCGCAGGCATCTTCGTCGATGACCGGACGTTGGTGGCCCGGCGGGAGATCGTCGGGATCTGTGCCCAGTGCGCATTCCTGGCCGTGGTAGTCGAGCGGCCAGATGATGTTATCGCCCGTGACCGGATCGAAGTTGGTCACGGTGATGATCTGCGTGCAGGAGGCCGTGCCGTTGGCATCGTTGACCGTGAAGATCCGGTGCACCTGGCCCTCGCCGCAGTTATTGCGGTAGTCGACCACCCGTACGCTCCAGGAGACGTCGCAGTTATCGGTGATAAGCCCGTCCTGGCCGCAGATGTGGCCTTGGTTGTTCGAGTACGGATTGGTCGGATCGTCGACACACCAGGTGGTGATGTCATGCTGGTCTTCGCGGAGGACGCCGAACTCATTGAGCTCCGTATCCACGTTAAGCGGGAAGTCACAAGAGATGGTGACGTTGGTCGGACAGCTGACGATCGGCTTGATCTTGTCCTGCACCTGTACTTCGACCATGCAGGTGTTCGAGTTGCCGGAAGCATCGGTGACCACAAGCACGATCATGATCGGGCCGGCGCCGGCATCGCAGCAGGCGAACGGTACTTTCGGGCGCGGGTGCATCCCCATGTCGCGGCTGTCGATTTTACCATCGGGCGTTTCATCCACGCCGGCGCCGCCGGTGGTCCAGTCGAAGTCGATGCAGCTGTCCATCCGGTAGGCCAGGAAGGTCACAGGGCCGCAAGCATCGTAGCTGCCATCATCGAACACGGAAGCGTCAACTTTGGTCAGGCCGTGCGGACCGCCCAGCGTGAGGGACACGACGGTATGCTCGTCGCAGACCGGGATCGGGGGCGTCTTGTCCTCGATGAGGATGTTCATCGAGCACGTATTCGAGTTGTAGCACTGGTCGTAGGCCGTGAAGGTGATCAGGTTGTTGCCGACCGGGAGCGTGGCCCAGAAGCCGGCGCCGGTAACTTCAACAAAACCGCCGGGGACGTTAGCCGTGATGCGGGACACTTGTCCACAGGCATCCGTAGCAGCCGGTGCGGGAACCCATACGGTGGCCGTGCACTGATGGCCGTTGGTCGTATGCGAGAAGTTCGCCGGGCAAACGAGTTGCGGCCCCTGGTCATCTACGATCTCCAGCACTTGTACATAGATCCGCTCCTGTTCCCCACTGCAATGCCACTCGCGGACCGTCCATGTGCGCATGATCTTCTTCACGCAGCCGATCTGCGGCAACACGAAATCCTCGTACGTGGTCAGGGCGTTGCAGTATCCCATAAAATCGGGCCAGATCTCGCTGCCGTCGATCGTCGGCACGCCCGTACCCGGGTAGTAGATGTATGGATTGGTCGAAACCAACTCACCGTCCGGATCGGGGATACCGTCCAGATTCTTGTCCGCCCAGTTGCGCGGTGCGCACTGGAGGGCATTGTCTTCCGCGACCGTGTACTGGTCGGGCCAAACGATGCTATCAAGATTGATGCGTTCCAGGTAGAACACCTGGGTACACGTATCGGCATGATTACCGGAGGCATCAACGGCCGTCCAGGAGCGCGTAAGCCGCTTGACGAAATTGTCGTCGCAGAGCGGCTCGACAATCTCGTTGAGCAGAATCGGAACCGCATTCTCGTCGCAGTTGTCGATGACGGCAGGTGCGGGCCAGTTCGGACCAACCTCGTTGCAACTCATGTAACAATCCTCACCGGCGTTGAAGAGGTCACCCGGACCGGTAATGCTCCACGAGTAGGTACCCGTCAGGGCGTCATCATAGGTCGTCGTCACCAGCACGTAATTGC
>CAYMLN010000040.1:0-10673 GCA_964391045.1 uncultured Saprospiraceae bacterium | reverse complement strand
TCTCACTGTCTCACTGTCTCACTGTCTCACTGTCTCACTGTCTCACTGTCTCACTCTCTGTGTAAGCGAAGCGTGCGATGGCGATCAATACCCCGGATTCTGCGCCAGGATGCCGCCGGTGAGGTCGATCTCGGCCTGCGGGATCGGGAGCAGGGTGTGCTTTGCGGCCACGAAGTTGGGCTTGAGCGGTTGCAGTTCCTGCTCCAGGCGGCCCCAGCGGGCGAGGTCGTACCAACGTTGTTGTTCCATCGCCAGCTCGACGCGGCGCTCCTTGTAGATCCGCTCGCGCAGTTCGTTCTGGTCATTGGTCGTCACGTCGGGCAGGATGAAGTTGTTGGAGCCGCGGGCGCGGGCGCGGACCATGTTGAGGTACTCGCGGGCCTTGGCGGCGTTGCCCAATTCGTTCTGGGCCTCGGCAGCGAGCAGGAGGATATCTGCAAAACGGAGCAGGCGGATATTGCCCGGGCCGTTATCCTGCAGGCCGGCGTGCTCGGGAACCCATGCCTTCTGGTTATAGCGTTCGTTGAGCACTTCGGGATTGTCTTCTACGATGGTCGAGCCGTCGGGCAACACTTCGCCGACATAGATGATCGTCGCCTGGCGGCGCGGGTCGCCGGGTTCGTACTCCGTCACAAGGTCATCACTTGGCCGGTTGAAGCCCCATCCCAGATTGGGTATGCCGCGGACGCCCTGGATCATGTTGAACGGCGTGGCACCGGGACCGGCGACAGCCGCCTGTATGGCAACCGCACTGGTCTCGAAAATGCTTTCGTCCGCATGCTCGCCCTGCGGCAGGAAAATATCTCCATAGCGGGGCAGCAGGTTGTACTCGCCGGATTGGATGATCGCCTCGCATTGCTCGGCAGCGGCATCCCAATCGTGCTTGACCATATAGAGCTTGGCCAGCATGCCGCGGGCAGCGCCTTTGGTCGCGCGGCCCAGGTCCTCGTCGGCGTATTCCGATTTCTCCGGCAAGGCATCGATCGCCGCGAGCAGGTCCTGCTCGATGAAATCATACACCTGGTTCACCGGCGTCCGGGCCTGGTTGTAATACTCATCGGCGGACAGCGGCCGCGTGATCAGCGGCACGTCGCCAAACCACTGGACGAGCCGGAGATAGGTGTACCCACGCAGGAAACGAGCTTCGCCAACTAATCGGTCGCGGAGGGTGGCATCCATATCGATGCCGGGAATATTCTCGATGGCGAGGTTGGCCCGGAAGATCGTGTGGTACGACCCCTGCCATGCGCCGGAGATCGCCTGGTTGTTCGGATCGAAGGTAAACTCGTCGAGTTCGAGTACGTAAAGCGCGTCATTGACCGTACTGCCTTTGTCGGCATCGTCGCTCAGGATGTCGGTGAGCCCGATCCAGGGGAAGGCGCACATTTCCCAGACGCGAAACTGCTGGTAGATCGCGTTGGTCGCCCAGATGGCGTGGTCCTGCGTCTCGAAGAAGGTGTCGAAGGTCAGTTGTCCCTTCGGCTTGCGCTCGAGAAAATCTTCGCTGCATGCGGCGAGCGAGAGGACAAAAAGAATGAATGCGGAACGGCCGATACGTGTCATGGCGCCGTGATATTTTGTCTTTGCTATCGTTGTCATGGTCCGGTGTCTTGGGATGTGATCAGAATTGGATCTCGATGCCCCCCTGCCAGGATTTGGCAATAGGATACCCGCCGAAATCGAGGCCGACCTCGTACGCGTTGCCGCCATTGGGGAATTCGGGCGAGTACCCCGAATAGGCCTGTGTTGTCCAGACGTTCGTCCCGGTCACGTAGAAGCGGAGCTTGTTGATCTTGGCCTTGTTGAGCAGCCGCTGCGGAAGCGAATACCCCAGCGTGATGTTGCGCAACCGGAAGAAATCCCCGTCGGAGAGGAACCGGTCGCTCACGCGGTAGTTGTGACCGCCGTTGGAGATCCGCGGCTCGGTCAGCGAAGGATTTTCCGGCGTCCAGCGGTCTACCACGTGCTTCTCCCAGTTGTATACGGAGAAGCGGAAGGTCTCCTTCGCGTTGAACACCTTGTGCCCCGTGGCCCCGATGAAGTCGGCATTGAAGTCGAAGCCGTTCCAGTCGAAGCCGGCATTGAACCCGTAGGTCAGCGTCGGGATGGGACTGCCGAGATAGACGCGGTCGTCGCCATTGAGGAGGCCATCGCCATTCGTATCCGCATAGCGAATGTCACCCACGCCCTCGCTACCCAACCGCGGGCTGGAGGCCAGCTCCTCCGCCGTCTGGAAGATCCCGGCGACCTGGTAGCCATAGAATGAGCCGATGGGGAGGCCAACGATGGTATGCGAGGCAGGCTCGCCCTGCAGGAAGGCGGCGAAGATCTCGCTGCGGCCTTCGGCCAGCTTGGTCACTTCGTTGCTGACCGGCGAAAGGATCACCCCGACATGGTAGGCAAACTTCTTGCCGTCACGCCAGTTGGCGCTGATATCCCAACCCACGTTGCGCACTTCTGCGGTGTTGACCACGGGGTCGGCCTGCGATCCGACGTAATCGGGGATCGGCACCGCTGCGATGATGTCATAGGTCGTGCGGTTGTACCAGTCGATCTCCATCTCCAGCCGGCTGCCGAACAACCCCAGCTCGAGGCCGATATCCGCCTGCCGCGAAGATTCCCACTGAAGGTCCGAGTTGGCCAGCGAGATCAGCGTGGCGCCTTGGTTAAGCGCCTCGTTGGGACCGAACACGCCGTAGAGCGCACTCGTGACCGCGCCGGTCGACGGATACGCGGCCGCCGAATTCTGGTTGCCGAGCACGCCGTAGCTCGCGCGCACCTTGGCCCGGTCGATCCAGTCGAAGCGGCGCATGAAGTCTTCGTTCCCGATATTCCATCCGAGGCTTGCGGAGGGAAACTGGCTCGTGCGGTTGGCTTTCGTGAAGCGTGACGAACGGTCGATGCGCAGGCTCGCCGTCAGGAGGTACTTGTTGCGGAAGGTATAGTTTACGCGGAAAAGGTTTGAGGTGAGGGCTTCATCGACCGCACCCTGGTAGTTCATCTGCGTCGTGTCATTTCCGGCGCTCAGGTACAAGAGTTCTTCTGACGTGCCCGGGAAATTCTCGCGGCTACCACCGAGCCATTCGCTCTCGCGTTCCTCCGCCGTGTAGCCTGCAAGGGCGGTCACACCATGATCGCCCCACTCCTTCCTGAACGTGAGGGTCTGTTCCCAGATCCAGTCATAGCCGGAATTGGTCCCGACGCTTAGGCGATCGTTGAGGTTGCGTTGCGAGGCGCTGACCTCGAACTTGGGTTCGAAATATTCCGACTTGCTTGTGCGGCGGTCGATCCCGAAGTTGGACCGGAAGGTGAAATACTTGAGGAACTTGACATCGCCGTACAGGTTTCCGAACAGACGGGTGCCCGTATTGTGGTTGTTGCTTTTGTAAAACAAGTCGGCTGCCGGGTTGGCGATGGCCAGGCCGAAGAACGTCGGGTCGGAGAAATCGCCCGTGCTGTCGCGCGGCGCAAAGACCGGCGGCATGCGGTAGGCACTGTTGACCACGCCCGGCGCGACCTGCTCGCGGATGAGCGAATACGCGAGGTTGTGCCCGAAGGTGAGGTAGCTGTTGAGCTGGTAATCGGCATTGACGCGCACGGTGAGCCGGTCGTAATGGGAATTCTTGATGACGCCGTCCTGGTCGAAGTAGTTCACACTGAAATTGTACGAGTATGTCTCGGAGCCACCATTGGCCGACAGCATGTAGTTGGCGATCGGCGCCGTTTGGAAGATCTCGTCCTGCCAGTTGGTGCCCACCCCGAGCGCTGCCGGATCAGGAAAATATTGCTGTCCGCGCAAGTCGTTGTACGCCGAGGCGAACTCCGACGCATTGAGCAGGTCGATCTGCTTGGTGACCTGCTGGACGCCATAGTAGGCCGAGGCTGTGATGTTGGCCTTGTCGCGGGCGGCACCGCCCTTTGTCGTGATGATGATGACGCCGTTGGCGCCGCGGCTGCCGTAGATCGCGGCGGCCGATGCGTCCTTGAGCACCTCGATGCGCTCGACGTCCTCGGGATTGATATGCGAGGCGTCATAGGTGATCATGCCGTCGATCACGTAGAGCGGATTGGCGTTATTGAGCGTACCCGTGCCACGAATCCGGATGACCGCGCCCGCACCGGGCGAGCCGGATGCCGGGGCCACGTAGACACCCGCGACCTTCCCCTGCAACGCCTGCTCGACGTTGGCCGACGCCACGCGGTTGATATCCTCGCCCTTCACCGACGACACGGCGCCGGTGAGGTCGCTCTTTTTTTGAATGCCATATCCGACGACCACGATCTCGTCGATGAGTTGGACATCTTCCTCAAGGCGCGCCTCGATGACCGTCTGGCCGTTGACCGGCATCTCAAGCGTCTTGTAGCCGGTGTACCGGAAAATGAGGACGGGCTTCTCACTGACCAACTCGATGGTGAACCGTCCGTCCAGATCAGTGGCCGTGCCGCGGTCGGTCTGCGCCTCGATGACGCTCACCCCGATCAGCGGTTCATTGGTGACCGCGTCAAGCACTGTGCCGGAGACGGTCTGCTGTGCCCATAGGCCAAGCGGCAGGAGCAGCATGACGAACAGTGCGCGGATTCGTGTAAATAAGGTTGACATACGTCGGTTAATTCTTGATCCTTGAAATGGATAATGAAGCTACAACAGCTATTCTTCAAGCCGGATCTCCTGCTTGAGCAAGTCGGCCGAATTGGATCCTGCCATGAGCCAAAACTTGCCCGGCTCGGCGGCGAATCCCTTGTCGGCCGTATTGAAAGCCAGATCGCCTGATGTGAATTTAAACGAAACTGTCCTGCTCTCGCCGGGCGCGAGTTTGATCTTCTCGAAACCCTTGAGCTCCTTCTCCGGGCGCGTCGTGCTGCCGACCAGGTCGCGGATGTACCACTGGACCACTTCCTCGCCTGCGCGTTGTCCCGTATTCCTGACCGTCACGGTAGCGGTGACCTGATCCCTCATCCCGAATGTGCTCTTGTCAATGCGAAGATCGCTGTAGGCGAATGTCGTATAGCTCAGGCCATACCCGAACGGATAGAGGGGCGTATTGGGCATGTCGAGATACTTGCTCGTCCATTTGCTGTTGGGGTCGAACGGCCGGCCGGTGGACTTTTGGTTGTAGAAGATGGGGACCTGGCCCACATGGCGCGGGAAACTCATGACAAGCTTGCCGGCAGGGTTGTAATCGCCATACAATACATCGGCGATGGCGGGACCACCCATCGTTCCGGGAAACCAGGCCTGGAGCAGGGCATCGGCCTTTGCGTCAACATCCGTGAGGGTCAGCGGGCGTCCGCTCATCACGACGACGACCAGGGGCTTTCCGGTTTGCCGAAGGGCAGTGAGCAAGGCCTCCTGCTGGCCGGGCAGGCTGATGTCGGCCCGTGCGGCGGCTTCGCCGCTCATGTCGCGATGCTCTCCGACAACGGCCACGATGATATCGGCTTTCTGCGCGGCGGCCACCGCAGCGGCAAATGCCGACTGGTCATCACCGCTGATCTCACAGCCCTTGCTGTGGACCAGCATGAATCCGTCGCGTTTGGCGCGCTCCTCCATGGCCGTCAATACGCTGACACACCGCTCCCCTTCGCCCGAGCCGCTCCATGCGCCGAGTTGCTGCGCACCATCCGCGGCGAGCGGACCGATCAGGGCCACCGACTGGGTATTCCGCAAGGGCAACACCTGCTTTTCATTTTTCAGGAGCACCATCGACTTGCGGGCCACGTCCCTTGCCGATTCGAGATGCGCCGGCGCATAGATGACCTCTTTCTCCCGTTGTGCATTGCAGTAGCGATAGGGATCCTCAAACAGGCCGAGTTCATATTTCACCCGCAGGATGCGCCGGACGGCGTCATCGATCCGCGCAAGGCTGACCTTACCGGTTTCAACAGCCTGCTTGAGAAAGCGCTGGAACACGGCGCCCTGCATATCCATGTCGACACCAGCGTTGGCGGCCATCGTGCCGGCATGCGCATCATCTTCGGCATAGCCGTGATTGACCATCTCGTTGATACTCGTGTAATCCGTCACGACAAATCCATTGAAGCCGAACTCCTTCTGCAGCACCTCCGTGAGCAGCCATTTGTTTGCCGTGGCCGGTATGCCGTCAAAGTCGTTGAACGATGTCATGACCGTCATCGCGCCCGCCTCGACGGCCGCCTTGTACGTGGGAAGGTAGAAGTCCCGGAAATACCGCTCGCTCATGTCGACCGTATTGTAGTCCCGGCCGGCGACGGGTGCGCCATACCCGGCGAAATGCTTCACGCAGGCGACCACCCGGTCGGCATTTTTAAAGCCGTCGCCCTGGAACCCGCGCACGCGTGCACGCGCCACAGCCGAACCCAGGAACGGGTCCTCGCCGGCGCCTTCCATGACGCGGCCCCAGCGCGGGTCGCGGCTGATGTCGACCATCGGCGCGAAGGTCCAATGCAGCCCGGCTGCGGCGGCTTCGGCCGCAGCGACCTCAGCTGCCCGCTCGATGGCCGCCATGTCCCAGCTGCACGCCTCGGCGAGCGGAATGGGAAAGATGGTCTTGTAGCCGTGGATGACGTCATAGCCGAAGATCAGCGGAATGCCCAGCCGGCTCTCCTTGACGGCGACCTCCTGGAGGTGCCGCGTGAACGCCGCCGTGTGGCTGTTGAACAGCGCACCGCACCGGCCTGTCCGGATATCCTCTTCATACCCTTCGCGGATGGTCGGGCCGGTCGACCCCCAGTCCGTCGTATACAGGGTCATCTGCCCGATCTTCTCCTCGAGCGTCATGAGGGCCAGGATGCTGTCGACCTGGCGGTCAAACTTCCCTGCCTCCGGAGGAGGTCCTTGAACGGAGCGCTTGCTCATAAACCCTGATAGTCCAACCCAAATGGCCACCAGCATGACCGCACCCATCAACACCGCATTTCGTTTCATATCGCGTTTTCAATTAGTCGTTTTCATTTAAAGAATCCCATCGCTTGCCCAGGCGAAAAGCATGATTTTCATGGGCGAATCAAATATATCTCCCGATTCCGGGTTTTTGGCATTGATCATGGATTGCCCTTTGCTGGATTGGCTGCGGGCAAGAGCACGCCCCGCTCCGATAAGACCCGCCAAACGAACGCGATAGAGGCAGGGCTTGCCCCTGCCGAACCGAGATACCCAGCGCTTGCCCCTGCCTATCCTGAAATGCTATCCGGTGCTGGCCCTTTGCAACAACAGGCGCAGCGGGGGCAAGCCCCGCTGCTATAACGTCTCGTCAATCCAGCCGCCGTTGAAGCCGGCCTTCTTAAGGCCGGCGATGATGTAGGGGTTCTTCCGCATGGTCTTCCAGAGGATGCCGGAGCGGAAGTTCTCGATCATCAGCAGGATCGGACCCTGGTCGATGCCGAGATAGTCCACGTCAAACCAGCCGTTGGGCGTCTCCGCTGTGATATAGGTGAGGTTGAAGGCATCCTTGAAGCCGTACTCGCCGACGAGGTTGGGATAGTACGTATCCCACATGAAGCGCAATGCCGCCTCGGATTCATCGGGCGTGAAGGGAAACGAGCCGCCGGCAGCCGTCGGGGCGATCGTGCCATCATCCACGACCTGGATGCTGCAGGCGCCCCGTGCGCGGTAGTCGAAGAACTGCCATTCCTTCCCGTCGACGGTCATCGTCCTGTACGCCGGACCGTCACAGGCGGTCAGGCCCCAGCAGTTCTCGCCATAGCCCTTCGCGCCGAGGGGATTGCGAATACAATACGCCCGGTTGGCCAGCGTGGCACGCCGGGTATTCTGCGTGTAATCGAGTCCCTTTTCCCGCATGTACGCATCCTGGACGCCCATGAAGTCGATCCAGACATGGCTGTACTGGTGGCCGAACAGCGGATCGAACTGGACGTGCGGCTGCCCTTCGAAATCCGCCCAGGTGTAGGTCTCGCACCACTTCGTCCAGGCTTCCGCATCGATCGGATGGATGGGCGAACCCATCGCCATCACCAGGAGAATCATGGCCTCGTTGTATCCTTTCCATTGGGCGGGGATGAACCCGCTCTCCGGGTGCCAGCCCATCCACATGCGGTTGGTATCGTTAATCATCCAATCCCATTCCACGCGGCGGAACAGCGCATCGGCCGTTTCGCGGATGCGTCGCTCGGTTTCATTATCGCCGTCGTAAAACGACATCGCGGAAAGAACGCCCGCCATCAGCAGGCCTGTGTCGATCGAGGACAACTCGACGGTCTTGAAGCGCGTGGCCTTGTCGAGCGTCAGGAAATGATAGAAGAAGCCCTTGTACCCGGAGACATTGGCGGGTTCGGGGCCCTGGGGCAACTGCCAGAGGGCCTCCAGGGTCTTCAGCGTCCGGATCGCTGCGGCCTCACGGGTCACATACCCGCGCTCGATGCCGACGATGTAAGCGCTCAGGCCGAAGCCCGTCGCGGCGATGGATGAGAATGTAAGCGTCGGATACCGGTCCGGGATCTGGTAGTAGGTCGAATCCGCCAGTTCCCAGAAATAATTGAACGTCCGCCGCTGTAACTCGTCTATGGAAAACGGAACGACGTCAACCGTCTTCTCGGGTGGATTTGCCGGCTTGCAGGCCAGGAGCAGGAGGAACAAAACTGTAAATCGCATAGGACTAAAATAAAAAAGGGGAGGTGAAAACCTCCCCGTATAAACGATTCAATTCGATCAGAGCTTCACGAAACGCGAAACGGCGATCAGTTCGCCCTTCGGTCCGTATCCAGCCAGGACATACGTGCCCGACTGGAAGCCGGCTGTCTGTAGGACCGTGCTGGAGGCATTGCCCGTCCAAACCGTCGCCACCTGCTGGCCATAGATATTGTAGACATTGAGGCGCGTCACGCGACCCAGCTCGTTGATGCGCAGCTGGTCAACGACGGGGTTCGGCGCGATCGTCAGCGCGCCAACCGGTGTCGGCGGACCGAAGATGCTCGTATTCTCGCCGCAGCCGCCGGCGCTCAGCTGGATATCATCGAAGTACCAGATGCGGTCTTCGGCCGGCACGCTGTTGATGTCGAAGATCAACGTGATCCGGGCGTAGTCGCCGTTGTCCGGGATCGGCGTCGGCGATGCGGAGAAGTCGAACGTGAGTTCCTCCCATTCGTTGGCCTTCGTGTTGGCCACCGTATTGTCGCCCGATGATGCAGGCGCGCCAGGCGCCAGCGGGCGCTCGAGCTTCATCGTCACGCTGGACACTTCGGGCGCCCAGACCTTCATCTTGACGATCTTGTCCGTACCGAAATGGATCGGGGCAGGGAGATCGGTGTACATCCCTTGCCAGGGTTGTGCGCCGGACGCCTTTTCCGTGGCTTTACCCACCATCGCACTGGTGTTGATGCCACTCTGGTCTGGGTTCGGGATCAGTTCAAACGCGCCGGAGTCATCGTTGGGGAAGTATCGCCAAACATCGGAGATGAAGGCAGGCTCCTCGTAGTTGACGATGCAGCCGGTGAACGGTGCGTGCGCGAACTGGACGTTGTCGATGAAATACTCATCCACCTCGGTGGTGGATACGCCTCCGTTGAAGAAGATGCATACGCGGCGGTGATCGGCACCCAGTTGGCCGGAGAAATCAACCGAAAGGTTCTCCCATTCACCCGGCGTGGTCACGGCTGTCCAGATCTCGGCTGCCGGGCTCGATCCGCCTTCAAGTTTCATGAGCACGGGCACGGCCTCCTCGGCGAGGACCAACAGGCTGAGTTGGTTGAACGCAGCAAGGTCGATGCCTTCCGGGAACTCAAAACACAGGGCAGCCCAAGGCTCGTTGGGCTGATCGTCGTATTTGCCGACCAGCGTGGAACCGTTGACCGTGTTGACCAGCGGGTTGCCCACGACGGAAAGGACCTGGGAGCCGGCGCCAACCGCGTAGTTGCGCTGGCACTCGAAGTCGTCGATGATATTCGAAACGGGAACGGTGCCTTCGCATGGATCGACCGTCCGCTCAGATTGGGTCAGGTTATCGAAGAAATAATTGGTGCCTTGCTCGGCCACGCCGGGGTTGAAGATGAGGCGCATCGACACCCAGTCCGTAATGCCCTGGTGGTCGGTGAAGTCAAAAGAAAGGGTCTCCCAGGCTGCGCTCGTGGTCAGCGTGCGCTCGACGTCCTTGATGCCCTGCGATACGCTCTCGAGCTGGAAGATCACCGTGCCGCCCGTGAGCGACCAGACGTCCAGGTTATACTGGGGACGCGCCGAGATGTCGATCACGCCGGGAGCAACGGCCGCCAGCGTGCTGAAGGCCGATGTGCCCTTGGTGTATTCGCCGACGGTGGGCGAGGCATTGATGCCGGATTGATCCGGGTTGGTGATCACGTTGAACGACCCATGGAGAAGGGTAAGGTCGTCAAGCGGGGCCCAAGGCAGGACCGCGCCGCCTTCGAAGTCCTCGAGGACGAAGGACGATTTCTCACCCCAGTTGATATCGTCAATGTAGTAGATGTCGCCGGGCAAGGTCTCTTCGCCGCCGTTGAAGAAGAGCACGATCTTCCGGTGGCTGTTGAGCGCCTCGCCGCTGAAGTCGACCTCATACTGGACCCAGGCCTCCGTCTGCTCGACATCGACCCAGACCTCTTTGGCCGGCGATGCGCCGCCTTCAAGCTTGAAGAGGATCTTCTTGGCATTGGCCGGTGACCAGATCTTGGCCTTGAGTTGGTTGCGGACGGACAGGTCCATTGGATTCTGGTAGTCGATCAGCAGG
>CAYMLN010000039.1:0-10674 GCA_964391045.1 uncultured Saprospiraceae bacterium | reverse complement strand
GAAGCCGGAACTCACCACCGCGATGAAATCCGTGGGCGAGGTCATGGCCATCGGGCGTTCCTTCCAGGAGGCCTTGCAGAAGGCCTGCCAGTCGCTCGAGAACAACCGCACCGGCCTCGGCGCCGACATGAAGGAGTGGCTGAGCACCTCCGATATCCTCGAGCGCCTCGAGAAGGCCGGCGACGACCGCGTCTTCCGGCTCAAGGACGCCCTGCGCCTCGGCGTCTCCGAGCGCAGCATCCAGAAGCTCACGCACATTGATCCCTGGTTTATCAAGCAGATCAAGCAGATGGTCAAGGCCGAGGAGCGGCTGCAGCGATACAACGTCGCGGAGGATATCCCGGCCGACTTCTTCCGCGAGCTCAAGCAGATGGGGTATTCCGATGCCCAGATCGCGTGGCTCCTGCGGATCAACGAGCATGAGGTGACGCGCCAGCGGTACAAGCTCGGCATCCGCCGCACCTACAAGATGGTCGACACCTGCGCGGCCGAGTTCGAGGCCGGCACGCCGTACCTCTACAGCACCTTCGACCAGGAGAACGAAAGCATCCCGACCGACGGGAAGAAGAAGATCATCGTCCTCGGCTCGGGCCCTAACCGCATCGGGCAGGGCATCGAGTTCGACTACTGCTGCGTGCACGGCATCCTGGCCATCAAGGAGGTCGGCTACGAGGCCATCATGATCAACTGCAACCCGGAGACCGTGTCCACCGACTTCGACATCGCGGACAAGCTCTACTTCGAGCCGGTGTACTGGGAGCACATCCGCGAGATCATCGAACTGGAAAAACCGGAAGGCATCATCGTGCAGCTCGGCGGACAAACCGCGCTGAAGCTCGCCGAGGAGTTTTACCGCAACGGCATCAAGCTCATCGGGACCGACTTCCCCGACATGGACGTGGCCGAGGATCGCGGCCAGTTTTCCGACCGCCTCAGGGACCTCGGCATCCCGTACCCGAAGTACGGCGTCGCGCATGACGTGGACGATGCCGTGCGGATCGCGCACGAGGTGGGCTATCCCGTGCTGGTCCGCCCGTCATATGTACTCGGCGGGCAGCGAATGAAGATCGTGATCAACGACCACGACCTCGAGCGCCAGGTGATCAGCATCTTCAAGCACATGCCGGACAACAAGGTCCTCATCGACCAGTTCCTCGAGCGGGCGCGCGAGGCCGAGATCGACGGCATCTGCGACGGCGAGGACTTCCACGTCATGGGCATCATGGAGCACGTCGAGCCCGCCGGGATCCATTCGGGGGACAGCTCGGCCGTGCTGCCGCCATACAGCCTCAGCCAGGAGGCCATCGACCAGATGGTCGAGTACGCGCGCCGCATCGCCTTCGACCTCAACATCCGCGGGCTCATCAACATCCAGTTTGCCATCAGCCCGGCGAAGCACGGCGAGCCGGAGCGCGTCTACGTCATCGAGGCCAATCCCCGCGCCTCCCGCACGACGCCGTTCATCGCCAAGGCCTACAAGATCCCGTACCTCAACATCGCCACCAAGGTCATGCTGGGCACGCACAAGCTCAAGGACTTCGGCTTCGAGAAGCAGCTCAAGGGCTATGCCATCAAGGTGCCCGTGTTCTCCTTCGAGAAATTCCCCAACGTGGACAAGCGCCTGGGGCCCGAGATGAAGAGCACCGGCGAGGCGATCCAGTTTATCGACGACCTCACGGATCCCTTCTTCCGCGAGCTCGACCGAAACCGGAATATGTATCTGTTTGAGTAGCAGGGATCAGGCGGCGCGCTGCCAGCCCTGACCGATTTCGCGGCCTTTTGTCTTCCGAGCGTCAATTACGCCCTTGATCTTCAGCCGAATGGGGGTCAAGCGGGATAGATTTGTCATTTCTTTTGCGAAGCGGTTACACGGGCGGGCGCATTCGCCATTATTTAGTAACATTGTGCCCTATTCCCGTTCTCCTTTTCCAACGAAGCATTCGGACAAAACGAAAATTATGATCAGACGATTACTCTTGTTGGCGTTCTTTACCGGCTCCCTGGTCGCCGGTTGGAGCCAGGCATCGCTTGAAGGCAAGGTGACCGACACCATCTCGGGCGAGCCCCTGATTTTCGCCAACGTCATTCTCTTCAAGAATGGCAACCTGATCACCGGTACGCAGACGGACCTGGACGGCAACTACGTCTTCTCCAGCGTCGATCCCGGCACCTATGACGTGGAAGCCAGTTACACGGGCTATCCCAACCAGCGGCAGACCGGTGTCGTCATCCTCGCCGGCAAGGCTATCCGGTTGAATTTCCAGATGAATGCCGGGCTCGTGCTGCAGGGCGTCGTCGTCGTGGATTACAAGGTGCCGCTGATCGAGCAGGACAATACCACGCAGGGCGGCATCAAGACCGCCGAGCAGATCCGCAACCTGCCCACCAAGAACATCAACGCGATCGCCGCCACCACGGCCGGTCTCTCGACCATCAACGGCGGCGACATCAGCATCCGCGGTTCGCGCAGCAACGCCACGAACTACTACCTCGACGGGATCCGCGTCAACGCGAACTCCATCCCGCAATCGGAGATCGAGCAGCTCCAGGTCGTCACAGGCGGTATCGAGGCCAAGTACGGCGACGTGACGGGCGGCCTGATCTCCCTGACGTCGAAAGGCCCGTCGTCCCGGCTCAGCGGCCAGGTCGAGGTGGAAACATCCGAACTGACCGACCCCTATGGCTACAACCTGTTGCAGGCGAACCTGAGCGGGCCGATCCTCAAGAACAAGCAGACCGACCAGGCCATCATGGGCTTCCGGATCGCCGGCCAATACCGGCACCGTGACGATCCCAACCCGGGCGCCTTCGGTGGCTACTTCGCCAAGGAAGACGTGATCAACGAGATCGCGGCCTCGCCCCTCACGTCGTTCAACGGCTCACCGCTGGCCATTGGCGAGCGGCTCGAGGACAGCGATGTCGAACTGCTCAAGGCCCGCAAGAATGTTGCGGCCGAGGACCTCAATATCACGGGCAAACTCGACTTCCGGTTCAACGACGCTATCGATTTCAGCCTCAGCGGCACCTACAACGACCGCAGCTCCAAGTTCAGCCCGGGCCGCGCATGGTCCCTGCTCAACTGGCAGAACAATCCCTACAGCGACAGCAGCGGGTACGTTGTGAACGGCCGTTTCCGCCACCGGATCGGCGCCAATCCGCTCACGACGCCGGCCGCAGACCAGCCGCAGTCGATCGTGCGCAATATTTCCTATACGCTCCAGTATGGTTTCGAGAAATCATTCGGCGAGGTCGGCGACGCAAGGTTCCGCGACCGGCTCTTCGAATACGGCTATGTCGGCGAATTCGATGTGACCTGGGAAACCTCGACCGGTATCGCCCAGGACACCAACAGCCCCTTTGCCACCTTCGTGCCTGAACTCGGGATCTACACGGAGCACTTCGGGTATTCCGAGACCTTCGCTGAAAACGGCTACCGTCCGTCTTCCACGATCAACCAGTTGCTCAACAACTACAACATCGGCCAGGATGTGACCAACTTCCGGAACTACAACGCCTACAACGGGTTCTGGAACAACCAGGTGAACAACCTGTACTCCGGGCTGTGGACCAACACCGGCGCAGTCTACAACCAATACAGCAAGTCGGAATCCGACATTCACACGGGATCGCTCAGCGCCTCCTTCGACCTTTTCCCGGGCGGCTCCGACAAGGGACGCCACAATATCCAGTTCGGCCTGCTCTACGAGCAGCGCCACACGCGGGCCTGGACCATTGCGCCGCGCGACCTGTGGAACAACATGCGCCTCGGGGCCAACGACACCCACATCGTCGGTCTCGACAGCAACAACATCATCGGCGTGGACACCATTACGTTCACGTTCCAGGGCCAGACATTCAGCGCCCCGGTCAATATCTACCAGACGCTGGTCAACGAGAACCCGGCCTTCCTCTTCTACCGGAAGGTGCGCGAGCTCACGGGACAGACGCTCAACGAATACGTGAATGTTGACGGCCTCGACCCGAATGACCTCAGCCTTGACATGTTCGCCGCCGAGGAGCTGACCAACCGCCGTGCGATCGGTTACTACGGCTACGATTACCTGGGCAACAAGATCCCATTCAGCACGACGTTCGACGACTTCTTCTCGACCGTCGATGCCGAAGGTCGCCGCACGCTGCCCGTCGCGGGCAACAAGCCGATCTACACGGCCGCCTACATCCAGGATAAGTTCACCTTCAAGGACATCATCTTCCGTCTCGGCGTGCGCGTCGACCGCTACGACGCCAACACGAAGGTGCTGAAGGATCCCTACAGCCTGTACCCGATCATGGGCGCCAGCGACTTCTACAACCAGCCCGACGTGGAGGATCCGCGCCCGGCCAACGTCGAGGACGACTGGAAGGTCTATGTCGTGTCCGAAGGCTCCACCGAGGTGCGCGCCTATCGCGACGGCGACCAGTGGTACACGGCCGGCGGCACGCCGGTCAACGACGGTTCCGAGATCTTCGGCAACGAGATCCCGAACCCGTACTACGTCGAGCGCAATTCGGCCAACCGTAACATCCGGAGCCGCGACTTCAACCCGGACGATTCGTTCGAAGACTACAAGCCGCAGATCAACTGGATGCCGCGCCTCGCCTTCTCGTTCCCGATCTCCGACGAGGCCAACTTCTTCGTCCACTACGACGTGCTCGTCCAGCGTCCGCCGTCCAACACGATCGCCACAGCCCTGGACTACTACTACTGGTCCGACGGACCTCCGGCCAACAACCCGAACCTGAAGCCGGAAAAGACCATCGACTTCGAGGTCGGCTTCAAGCAGAAGGTCACGAACTCGAGCGCCATTACGCTCAGCGCCTACTACAAGGAAATGCGCGACATGATCCAGTCGCGTAACTTCCTCTACGTGCCGGGCGTGCCGGGCAACAGCTACACGTCTTACGGCAACCTCGACTTCGGTACGGTCAAGGGCTTCTCGTTCAGCTACGACCTCCGCCGCACGCGCAACCTCGAGCTGACCGCCACGTATACGCTCCAGTTCGCCGACGGTACGGGCTCCGACGCCAACTCACAGGCTTCGCTCAACGCGCGCGGTAACATCCGTTACCTCTCGCCGCTGTCCTTCGACGAGCGTCACCGCGTCACGGCCAACATCGACTACCGCTATGGTTCGGGCAACCAGTACAACGGTCCCCGCCTCTTCGGCGCGGACATCCTGGCCAATGCCGGCGTGAGCATGCAGATCGTGGGCGCCTCCGGCCGCCCCTACACGAAGAACCAGCGCGCCGAACGGTACGGCGGCAGCGGTATCGGCGGCGCCATCAACGGCGCGCGCCTCCCGTGGAACTTCACCTTCGACCTCCGCGCCGACAAGATGTTCCGCATCGGCGGTCCCGAGTCGGCCCGCCCGATGTTCCTCAACGCCTATGTCCGCGTCGAGAACCTGTTCGACACGCGCAACATCATCGGCGTGTACTCGGCCTCCGGCTCGGCATACGACGACGGTTACCTCGTGACGCCGCTCGGCCAGTCCTCGCAGCAGGTGCTCCTCGATTCCGGCCGCGAAGACGACCTGGACAACTACCTGCTCTCCTACAGCTGGGGCCTGCTCAACACGGGCTTCTTCACCACGCCGCGCCGGATCTACCTCGGCGCCATCTTTGACTTCTAATCGTTCCTGACCGAACAACCGAATACATCGCCTTTCATTAATCTGAACAGATGATCATGAAGACGCATTCCAGGCTCTTACTGGCCGGACTCCTGACGATGTCGTGGGTCCTTTCATACGCCTATATCGAGCCCAACCGCAATAAACCAGGCGCGAAGGACCAGCCGATCAGCTACCGGTCCGACTGCGCACCCGCCACGATGTCGTATGACCTGGCGATCAACAACGTCCGGGCCCGCCTGCTCAACGGCGGGGACGTATGGTGGGACCTTTCCGACGGCCAGTATATCGTGCCGGCCGTCGATCCGGCGCTCGGCGTGCCGGGCGTCTCGTCGCTTTTCGCCGGCGCCGTATGGCTTGGCGGTTTCGACGATGCGGGCAACCTGAAGATCGCCGCCCAGACCTACCGGAATGCCACGAGCAACGACTTCTGGCCCGGTCCGCTGTCAAGCATCGGGACGACCGGCGCGGACACATGCCGCAACTGGGACCGGTTCTTCGTGACCAAGGGCGCCACGATCCGTGCCCACATCCGCCTGTTTGAAGAGGCGGAGGCTGCCGGCATCCCGGTCGACTGCGAGCTTGTCGCCAATGAACTGAAGCGCTACCCGGCCCGCGGCAACCCGTTCTGGAGCCAGTTCTACGACTTCGACCTGCCCAACGATACGCAAGGCCTCGGCGCCTTCTTCGATGCCAACGGCGACAACACGTACAACCCGTGCGACGGCGATTATCCTGCCGTCGAAGTTCGCGGCTGTCCCACGGAAAACAACTTCCCGGACGAGATCGTCTTCTGGGTCTACAACGATGGCGGGAACGTCCATACCAACACCAATGGCCGTCCCATCCGCATGGAGGTCCAGGTCCAGGCTTTCGCCTACGCGACCAACGACCAGATCAACGACATGACGTTCTACCGGTACAAGCTCATCAACCGCGCCGTCACCCCGATCGACTCTACGTTCTTCGGCATGTGGGTCGACGCCGACCTTGGCTGCTCGGAGGATGACTTCATCGGTTGCGACACGAGCCGCAGCCTGATGTACATCTACAACCAGGATGAGGTCGACGGCAACTCCGGTTGCGATTGCACGACGGGTTCGACCACCTATTGCAACGAAGTGCCCATCCTGGGCGTCGACTACTTCCGCGGCCCGCGCAAGCCGGAGCGGATGGTCGATACGTTCAAGATCGGCACCGTGCTTGACAAGCTCGAGTATCCCAACATCTACGACACGCTCGAGGTGATCGGCGATACGCTTTTCATTATTGACCATGACCGGCTCATCGAACTCGGCATGTCGTCCTTCACCTATCACGTGCGCCAGGGCTCCGGCGCATGGCCGGGCGCCATGTGGGACCCGCAGACGGACGTGGAATTCTACCGCTACCTGTCCGGTTCCTGGCGCGATGGCACGCCGTACACGTTTGGCGGCAGCGCCTTCAACCTCGGCCCCGGCGGCCAGCGCATCGACTATGCGTTCACCGGCGACCCGAGCAACAACAACGACTGGTCGATGTGCTCCGCCTCGCTGGGCCAGATGGACCCGCGGACGGTCCAGGCCACCGGTCCGTTCCGCCTCGACCCGGGCGCCATCAACGAGCTCATCATCGGCGTCGTGTGGGTGCCCGACCAGATCTATCCCTGCCCGGACCTCAACGAGCTCCGCGCCGCCGACGACTTGGCGCAAGCGCTGTTCAACAACTGCTTCATCCTGCCCGACGGACCTGATGCGCCGGATCTCGACTTCATTGAGCTGGATCGCGAACTGATCATGGTCCTGAGCAACGACCCCGTCTCCTCCAACAATGCCTTCGAGCTCTACAGCGAGCGCGGCCTGGAAGTGCCCGAGGGGGTTATCGACAGCAATTACCTGTTTGAAGGCTACCTTGTCTACCAGCTGCTCAACGGTAACGTAACGACCGGCGAGCTCAAGGACATCAACAAGGCCCGCCTGGTCTTCCAGGTCGACAAACGCAACGGCATCTCGAGGCTATACAACTGGACCACGATCCAGGGTCCCGGTGGCGTGGACGTCTGGGTTCCGGTCGAGCAGGTCAACGGCGCGGATGCGGGTATCCGGCACACCTTCCAGATCACGGAGGACCAGTTTGCCTCGAGCGATCGGCGCCTGGTCAATCACAAGAACTACTACTACCTGGCCGTCGCGTATGCGTACAACGAGTTTACCCCGTTTGACCCCCTGAGCCTGATCGGCCAGCGCCGTCCTTACCTGGAGGGCCGTGGCAATATCAAGGTCTACAACCCGCTGCCGCATCCGCCGACGTTCAAGAAGATCAATGGCCTCTACGGCGAGGGCCCGGTCGTGACCCGTCTCGAGGGGATCGGGGCCGGGGAAAATTTCCTCGAAATGGATCCGGCCGAATACGATTCGATCCTCTCAGGCACGAATACAACGGGCGAGATCACCTATGCCCCGGGCGCTTCGCCTGTGCGCGTCCAGGTATTCAATCCGCTGGTCGTCCAGGATGGCGAGTACATCCTCAAGATGGTCGATCCCAATCCGTCCGATACGCTCTCGGCGTTCACCGGATGGGAGTTCTACAACGTCAACGACCCGGACAATATCTACCGCTCCGAGAAGCCGCTGGCGAGCCTGAATGAGCAGCTTATCGCTGACCTCGGCATTTCCGTGTTCATCGGCCAGTCCAACGATGTCGGCGACCGGAGCGAAGACCAGGGTACGATCGGTTACAGCCTGCAGTTTGCCGACCCGGCCAATGAATGGCTTGACTTTGTCCCGGACGATTTCGGGGGCATCCAGCAGTTCAACTATATCCAGACGGAGTTGCCCGAATATCCCAATTTCCTCTTCGACCCGAATCGCGTCTTCTCGACGTTTGCGCCCTGGGTGCCTTTCTTCCTGGTCGATACGGACGTGAATGAACCCGCGGAGAATCCCTCCGGATGGTCCATCACGCCGGGTTGGGTCGATCCGCAAGGCGGGTCCATCCAGAATCCGACGTTCAACCCCGGGCTCTCTGCGCTCAACAACGTGGACATTATCCTGACGTCCGATACGAGCAAGTGGAGCCGGTGCGTCGTCGTGGAGACGGCCACGCCGTATTTCTACGATCCCCCGCCGATCGGCTTCGACCTCGACGCGGAAGGCAACAAGAAGAGCCTCCAGCTGCGTGCCCAGCCCTCGGTCGGAAGATATGACGCCGATGGCGACGGCTTCCCCGATCCCGATGGCGAGGGCCTCACCGGCATGGGCTGGTTCCCCGGCTACGCCATCGACGTGGAGACCGGCGAGCGGCTCAACATCTTCTTCGGCGAGAACTCGGTCTACAGCGGGATCGTCCAGGAAGGCCTTCAACTCGGCAACGAAGCGCATGACATGATATGGAACCCGACCAACCAGGCTTTCCTGGGATCGACCGGGTCCTTCACGCAACTGGAATTTTACCTCGGCGGCCAGCACTACATTTATGTGACCCGGCAGAAGTATGACGGCTGCGCCCAATTGCGCACGTCGCTCGACCGTACAGGTATCGCCAAGGCGCGGGCACTGGCCAGCGTCACCTGGGTGGCCATGCCGGTACTCTCGCCGGATCCCACCGTCGCGCTGAAGCCGCTCAACGAGGGTCTGATCCCCAATGACCTCACCATCAAGTTGCGCGTGGACAATCCGTACCAAAAGGCAACGGGCAACGGGCAATACGCCGACTATCCGGCGTACCGGATCAAGTTTGATGGCGTAACGGCCGAGGACAAGCAAGGCGAAGAGCTCAACGACGCCCTGGCCGACATCAACGTCGTGCCCAACCCGTACCTGGCCTACAGCGAATACGAGACCTCTTCGTTCGACAACACCGTCAAGATCACGAACCTGCCGGCCGAGTGCACCGTCACGATCTACTCGCTCGACGGCCGCTTCATCCGCCAATACAAGCGGAACGAGGTCGAGCAGCCCAATTCACCCCCGCGGAGCAATCCGCCGCTGGCGGCCCGCCAGGTGACGCCCGATCTCGAGTGGAACCTGAAGAACTTCGCGGGCATCCCGATCGCGAGCGGCGTCTACCTCATCCACGTCAGTGCCCCCGGCATCGGCGAACGGGTGATCAAGTGGTTCGGCGTCAACCGTCAGTTTGATCCCAGCGGCCTCTGATCATGAAGCGACACACCAACCGAACTCAAAACACGCGTTTACAAACCAACGTAATGAACCAGCGTTTCGTCTCCGTCGTCCTCGTTGCGCTTGCCTTGCTGGCTTCCGGCCGCCTGCGTGCCGGTAACCCGGACCGCCAGGGTGAAGCGGGCGGGTACGAGCTCCTGATCAACCCGTGGGCGCGGTCCGGCGGCCTTCACGCCCTCGGTACCTCGATGACCATGGGCGTAGAGGCCATGCAGATCAACGTGGCCGGCCTGTCGCGGATCAACAAGAATGAGCTCATCCTCAGCCAGCTTCGGCATCTCGAAGGCACAGGCATCAAGTTCAACGCCCTCGGTTTCGCCAGCAAGATGGGCAAGGCCGGGGCATTCGGCATCAGCCTGACGGCTGTCGATTTCGGCGATGTCGCGGTCACGACGACCTCGGCCCCCGAAGGGACCGGCGCCAGTTACAGCCCGAGCTTCTTCAACATCGGCCTCGCCTACAGCTATACCTTCGACCAGAAAGTGTCTGTCGGTATCCTGGTCCGTGGCGTTTCGGAGAACATTACGGATGTGAATGCATTCGGTTTCGCCATCGATGCCGGCGTGCAGTATGTCGCCGGGGCCAAGGATAATTTCAAGTTCGGCATCAGCCTCCGCAACATGGGCTCGCCCATGAAATTCGGCGGCGAGGGCTTGTCCTTCCAGGTGGAAGAGCCGGACCCGAACGAGAGCTATGTCCTCACGGCCAGCCAGCGTCCCGCCGGGTTTGAATTGCCGTCGATGCTCAACATCGGCCTTTCCTACGATTTCTATGCGGGCCGCCATTTCCGGTTGACGCCGCTCGGCAACTTCACGGCCAACAGCTTTTCCGTCGACCAGATCGGCGCCGGCCTGGAATTCTCCATGAAGGAGATGTTCATG
>CAYMLN010000038.1:0-10756 GCA_964391045.1 uncultured Saprospiraceae bacterium | reverse complement strand
TTTTGTCGGGTGAAGGGGTCGACGGGGCCGAAAAATCCTATTTTCATCGACTTTTTCAACGAATCATGATGCAGCGGATTTCCATCCTCCTTTCCTTCCTCTTCCTTGCCTTCGGGCTTGGCGCGCAGGAGATCAACAAGTTCGAACAACTCGGCAATCTCTTGCCCACGCCCAACAGCACCCGTGCCGCGAGTGGCGCGCCGGGAAAAGCCTACTGGCAGCAGAAGGCCGATTATGCCATGCAACTCCGGCTTGACGACAAGTTGCAGATGATCACAGGCAAGGCCACCGTGACGTATCACAACCAATCGCCCGACGGACTTACGTATCTCTGGATGCAGCTCGACCAAAACCAACAGATGGACGATGCCGTCGGAAAGGTCGCTTCACCGAGCGCACTGGGCGAACGGATCACGCCGGCGACGCTGTCCCGCCTCGAGCGCAGCAAGGGCCTGGACCGGGGCTTTCACATCACAGCCGTGACAGCGGCCGACGGAAAGCCGCTCGCGTATACGATCAACAAGACGATGATGCGGGTCGACCTGCCCGCGACCCTTCCCTCCGGAAGCAGCTATACGTTCAATGTGGAATGGTGGTACAACATCAATGACCGTCTGAAGGAAGGCGGGCGCTCGGGGTACGAGTATTTCCCGGCCGACAGCAACTACCTCTATGCCATCGCGCAGTTCTTCCCCCGCATGTGCGTGTACGACGACATCAACGGCTGGCAGAACAAGCAGTTCCTCGGCGCCGGCGAGTTCACGCTCGTGTTCGGCGACTATGACGTGAAGATCACGGTGCCGGCCGATCATGCCGTGGCGGCCACGGGCATCCTGCAGAATGCGAAGGACATCCTCACCAGGGCGCAGCAGGATCGCCTCGCCCAGGCGCGGAAGAGTTATAACGAGCCCGTGCTGATCATCACGCCGGAAGAAGCGCTAAAGGCGGAAGGCGGCCGTGCCACGGCTGAGAAGACCTGGCATTTCAAAGCGACCAACGTGCGCGACTTCGCCTTTGCGTCATCACGGAAGTTCATCTGGGACGCCATGGCCGTGAAGCAGGCGGAGAGCCCGGACGTCATGGCCATGTCGATGTACCCGAAGGAGGGCAATCCGCTATGGGAGCGCTATTCCACCAAGGCGGTGGCGCATACACTCAAATGGTTCTCCCACTACACGTTCGATTATCCGTATCCCGTTGCGTGGTCGATCCACACCGACCGGATCGGCATGGAGTACCCGATGATCTGCTTCAACGGTGGCCGGCCGTCGGCTGATGGCACGTATTCGGACCGGACGAAGTATGGGCTGATCTCCGTGATCATCCACGAGGTCGGGCACAACTATTTCCCGATGATCGTCAACTCGGACGAGCGCCAATGGACGTGGATGGACGAGGGCCTGACGACCTTCGTGCAGTTCCTCGCCGAGCAGCAATGGGAGCGCGACTACCCGTCCGGGCGCGGGGCCGCCTTCAAGATCGTCGATTATATGAAATCGGATCCGTCGGACCTCGAGCCGATCATGTCCACGTCGGATGTCGTCAAGTCGCTCGGCAGCAACGCCTATGCGAAGCCGGCCACGGCCCTCAACATCCTGCGGGAGACGGTCATGGGCCGCGAGCTCTTTGACAAGGCCTTCAAGGAATACGCCACCCGGTGGAAGTTCAAGCATCCGTCGCCCGCCGATTTCTTCCGCACGCTGGAAGACGCGTCGGCCGTCGACCTCGACTGGTTCTGGCGGGGCTGGTTCTTCACCACCGAGCCCTGCGACATCGAGCTCGGCGAGGTGAAGTGGCAGCGCGCCGATGAGCCGGCCAACAGCATCGGGCTGACCTACGAGGAGAATTACATGTACGACAATCCGCACGGTGTCTCCTCCGCGCGCAACCGCGAGGCGATCCCGAGCACCTACGACGAGGTCGACACGACCCTCGTCGACCAATATTCCAACCAGGATAAGCGCGTGAAAGACCAGGCGGACTACGAGGCCTACGTGGCCCGGTTGTCCGAAGAGGAAAAGGCCGTCGTCGATGCCGGGAAAAACTACTACACCATCACCTTCAAGAACAAGGGCGGGCTCATCATGCCCATCATCGTGAAGTTTGTCTACGAGGATGGTACGGAAGAGGATCACCGCATCCCCGCCGAGATCTGGCGGCGCAACAACGCGGAGGTCACCAAGCTTTTCGTGACCGACAAGGTCATCAAGCAGATCAACCTCGATCCTTATCTCGAGACCGCTGACATCGACCGGAGCAACAACTACTTCCCCCCGCAGCCGGAGATGTCACGGTTTGAGTTCTTTCGCCAGCAGCAGCAGCGGGGCGGCGGGCCGCCTTCGCGTAGCTGAGTGAGACAGTGAGACAGTGAGACAGTGAGATAGTGAGAAGTAATCATTGTGAGGCTCCGCGGTCTCCACCTATTACGCTAAAGCATGTATACATCTAGAAGCTTGAGTCATACGAATGGCAATAAAGCGCGCTCCGTGTCTTTGTGAGAAATGTGATTGACCCTTGAAACGGTCAAGTTAAAAACCGAAAAGCTGAGGGCTCCATACCCAAAGGCAAGGACGACCTACAACAATCAGAATTTCTTCTTCGCAATCCGGTTATGCGTCTCGTTGACTGTCATGAGGGCGGCGGAGCCGTACCACGGATGGAGGTCCATGACGAGCCGGCCGGCCTGGATGGCCGGGTCGGTCTCGGTCAGCGCCCGAGCCTCCTCGACCGTCTCCACGTTGAAGATGTAGATTCCGGCGATGTCGCCCCCGTCGAGGAAGGGGCCGGCGACGACCAGCTTTCCTTCATTCGCCATGCGGGTGATGTTGTCCATGTGGCCGCGCTGGATCGCCTGCGCCGTGGCCGGGTCCTGGTCGCGGTTGGGCCCCTTCTTCAGGAACGCCATGACGTATTTCCGCATGCCGATGTCGTCGGCGCCGAGCTGCCGCGCGAGGGTGGAATCAAAGGCCATGTCGGCGGATTGGGCGGAGAGCATGCTCCCGAACAGGATGGCGATGGCGATGGAGAGGGTGGTGCGGAAGCGCATTGAATGATGTTTAATTGTTTAAATGGTTAAGTGTTTAACCGCAGATCATGCGTGAGTATGACACCTAAACTACTAAACTTTCTAATCGCGCTCAAGGGTCTCAACTATCTCGACCGTCTCGACCGTCTCAACTGTCCCAACTCTCTCACTCTCTCACTCTCTCACTGTCTCACTGTCTCATTATGGCCATGGCCTTACCCTCCAGCGCACCCGTATAACCAAAGTTATATGGCGTACGACAAGATGCCAGGCAAAATTTACACCAGCATAACCCAACAAACCAGAGACGCGGAGAGGCCTGGCGAAAAACCCCAGGAATTGAATCCCCCAGGCCGGGCCTGCCGCCTCTTTGATGAAGGAATCGCTTAAGCTGAATTCAGCCGATTGATCGCCTCCGTCTTGTTGCTCACCTGGAGCTTGTCGTAGATCTTGTGGATGTGCTGCTTGACCGTGCCGGTGCTGATCTGCAGGTGGTCGGCAATTTCCTTGTACAGCAGTCCCTTGGCGAGGTGGTCGAGGATCTCGCGCTCGCGGCTCGTGATGGGCAGTGGCGCGGTGGGTGCGGGCGACGGACCGGCCATGAACGCATCCAAAACGCGGCGGGCGATCGACGGGCTCATGGGTGAGCCGCCCTGGTGGAGTTCGCGGATGGCGGCGACGATCTTTTCCGGTGCGGCGGTCTTGAGGATGTAGCCCTTGGCGCCGGCGCGGAGGGAGTCGAAGATCTTGTCGTCGTCCTCGTAGACGGTGAACATGCAGAACTGCATCGGATGGCCCTGGGCGCGGATCGCGCGGATCGCGTCGATGCCGCTGGCGCGCGGCAGGCCGATGTCGATGACGACCACATCGGGCTGCACGTGGGGCAGGAAGTGGATGGCGTCTTCCGCCTGGTGGTAGACATGCCGGCACTCGAGGTCCGGCTCGGCATTGAGCACCTCGCACAGGGACTGGGCGACGTCCTTCAGGTCCTCGACGATGGCGACGCGGATCTTCTCCATGCGGAGAAGTTACAACGGCGCCGTCGATATTGTGATATCCATGCCGTCCGGGGTACTCCGGAAGTCGATCTCACCCCCGATGGCGGTCATACGTTTGCGCATGTTGTACAGCCCGTTGCCTGCCTCGGCGGCCAGGGCGGGGTCGAAGCCTTTGCCGCCTTTCTCGGCGATACGCACCGTGTACCGGTCGCCCGCGGTGACGTCGATGATGAGGCGCGGTGCACCGCTGTATTTGACGGCATTGTGGAGCGCTTCCTTGTAGACGAGGAAGAGATTGCGGCGTTTCTCTCCGCTGATGGGCAAGTCGCCGGACGCGGCATCGGCCCTGAAGGAAAGGTCGATCCCGTGTTCCTCGAGGTATTCCGCGGCGTAGCGGCGGAGATAGCCGGTCAGGTTTTCCGTACTGTCATAGCGGGCATTCATCGCCCATATGATCTCGGACATGTTGCGCACGAGGGACCGGCTGTGGTCGGCGATGCGGCGGATCTCCGACGCTTCGTCGGGATTGGCGGCCTGGCGCACGGCCTTGTCGCTCAGGAAGCGGATCGTCGTGAGTCCTGCGCCCAGATCGTCGTGCATCTCCGCCGCGATCCGCGTACGCTCCTGCTCGACGGCTTCCTGCTTCTCGATGCGCAGGGCCTGTTCCCGCAGGAGTGCGTCCTTGCGTTCTGTCTCCTGCTGGTACTTCCTCCGCTGGTAGGTGACGATAAACCAGACGAGGATGCCGCCCAGCAGGATAGGCATGACGAAGGACGTTATAGCGAAGGCGACGAGGAGGTCCTGGTGTTCAGTTGACATAGCGATACGGCGAGGAATCCTAAGGCGAGGAAGACATTCCCATAGCTGACCAATGGCCAAAGCTGGCTTGCCAATGGCCTGTCTGCCGCAGTCAGGGCATTTCCAAAGACCAGCATGGGAAAGGCGCAGCTGAAGAAGAGCAATATGCCAACAGCCATCCAGAACTGCGGGATGCGGGCCAGCGGGGTATATTCGCTTTTGACCACGAGGTGGTAGAGGTAATAGCATATAGCCCCCATCGTCATGAGCATGCCGGGGATGTAGGCGGCGGACATCATATCAAACGGGCTTTGCGTGAAGAGGCTGATCCCAATGGTGATTGCATAGATCCCGAGTGCGGGCCGGATCCATTCCGGGCGGGCGGCGTGAAGAAAGACATAGAGGAAGTACGCGACCGAACCGAGGGCAGCGATATTCTGAAAGGGCAAATTGTTCGCGCCCATTACTTCCTTGATAAACTTACTGGCCGCCTCCAGCAGAACGAACGCGGCAAGAAAGAAGTTGAAGCGCTTTGGCGATTGTGGCCGCAGCCGGAGGGATAACAGCAGGGCCCCGAGCAGGATAAACTGATAGGTAAGGATCATTCCAGGTTCTCAGTACAGACTAGATCCGGATAAAGTCCCCCTGATAATGTGTATTGACCACCTAGGCATACCTCCTCATCGGGGTTTTGACCGGGTTTGCAACGTGGCGGACATGGATCACCGTAATTAAAGGCAACGAATCTTCCGTTCGCTTCGTCAGTTTCGTTGTGGGGAAGGTCCTCGTGGTTACGTGTCCCGCGAAGGATGACCGTAAAATCATGCGTCACAGTGGGGGATTGTGATTCAAGGCTTCTTGCGATATAGACCCTAAAACCGGGGCGGCCATTGTTGGTGGATCCCAATGCACGAATATGGTTGAGAAAGCCAAAGAAAGCTTCGTCGAGATCGAAGTAAACGGATTTAAAAAGAGATGGTATTTTGGTGGCATCCTCCCCATAATATTTCTTGGTCATCGCGACGGCATCATTGCCTGTTATCCCACGACCGAGAAAGTTATTCGCCTCGTGGTCCTTTGTCGCTTGCCTTGATGATAATTCGTGGATCGCGTTCAGGATCTCGTTGAGATCCTTTTCTTTAGCAGTTTCCAGATATGCGAGGACGCCTTCTTTGTTGCAAGTATTAGATTGCTCTTGTCTTTCGCTTCCTGTTGCAAATTCGTGTTTCATGGTGTGAGATTTTTAGAAATATACAACCTGATTTTTACCGGCAATAGGCCGGCTGGACAAAAATCTTGAACGACAGTGATGCCGGTCTATAACCAAGGTTATATTCCCGGACGTGGGCCATGCTGGTATGTTTGCCGTACAGCATTGATTTACCATCAGATTCGGATCGCATGAGATACTGTCTGCCCGGCATATGTATACTCCTTGTTCTTGCCTGTCCCTGTTGCCACATCGCCGACGATCCGGTCATGCCGGACAAGCGCATTACCATCGCGGAAGGGTTGGTCGATCCGCCCGGTGTGTTCGTGCGCATCCCTGCGGGCGACGAATGGACGGGGTCGGACGCCGGATGTTCTTGTTTTACGGAGGACGACCTGAACGAGTTGCTGCGCTATTCCTGGTCATGGGGCTGGTGGAGCGACGTGCCGGGTTGCAAGTCCGCCCCGTTCGATGAGATGCTCGAGGTATGGGTGGCCGATGCGACGAAGGATCGAATGCGGTACAACATTGGCGTGCAGGCCGGGCGGATGGGTGAGCGCTATCATCTGTCATGGGCGCGGTTCAATCATCAGACCGGTCGGTTTGATGAGCACCGCAGCCTCGAGGTGTCGCGGGAGGCAGCGCGTCCGTGCATGATCCTGCTGGGCAGGTTTATCCGGCAAGTACAGGCCTCTCATCCGGACTGGAACTATTGCGTTCGTTTTCCCTGAGACTGGATCCCCGCTTCGGGAAGTTTGATTATTTTGCTTCAGGGTCGGTTATTCCCCAAGATCACCTTCCGGGCCGAGGCATGGTATTGACAAGGAATTTTGATCGACACGAATAAATCACACACGTATGGCCAGACGATATGCAAAATGGTTTACGGTCACCCCGCTGGGCACCTCATCCGGTCCGGCCTGGGCGACATACAATGGCGTGGACCGAAACGGCAACAGGGACCCCATTGGACAAGGACAGGTCGGCGTCACCTATCCGGTGATCATGTATTCCCTCACCAAGTTGGAAGCGCCAAACCCTCCGTTTAACACCGGGGAGACCTTTCGGATCGATGCCAACGCCATTTCATCCGCGTTGGAAAGTCAATTGAGCCGATCCAAGCCGAAGCCCGCAAAGAAGCAATCCGTGTCCGGGCGGAAGAGCTCCTCAAAAGGGGGCAAGCGGCGGTAGGCTGTCATGCAGCTTCAGTCAGGCATGACAGACGCTACTGGCCCCTGACCTTTCCGGCGCGTCTGCTTCTGCCCAACCTATACGCTATGCCTAACCCACGTGATCATCATGCGGAGCGTGTCCCGTGGGCGCTCAAGGATCTCAACGATTTGCTAAGGAAGCATCAGGATCGCTTCCCGGAGGTGATCCTTGAATTCTACAGGAGTGAGAAACGATTGCCCTATTATTCTTTCAGGGGCGAACTCTACTACCTCAGGAAGAAGTTGCTCGCGGAGCGACAGAAGGATTATCCGCAGGACCGCGAATTCTATCGACTGCTGTTTATCGCCTTGTGTGATTATTACCTCGGCGCCTACCGGTACGCCGTGAAGTTCCTGGATATGGCGCTCAAGCTCGATGTCGAGCACCACCTGTATCCGCTGCTCATGGAGATCAAGTATAGTGTCACCCGTCTCGACAAGACGCTGGTCATCGTCTCGCTGGAGGACCATGTTGCCCGGAACTTCCTTCGGATGGAAGATATCGACAAGCGTATTACGGTCAATATTTTTTCGGAGTACCCGCATCCGGCGGATATGTTGGCGGACTGGAGCGGCTATCAGCAGGTCTTCCTGATCGGACATGGGGAGGAGTCTACGGACGGCCATGCGGGAAATGTCTTGATCGGCAGTGTTGAATTCTCACCTGACCAGCTTGCCGAACATGTCGTGTCCGGTGTCCACCTGCCCGCCGTCCTGGGTGTTTTCAGCTGTGGAAATGGCTTCGGTGACACGCCGGCCAAGCAGCACCTGGATTATTACCTGACGGACACATACAGCTCCGTCGATGAGTTCCTGGAGATGTTCCTCACCGGGTATCTTTCGGAATATTATCACAGCTATAATATAACCGCGGCCTTCCACAAGGGTAAACTGGCCACGTTGTTTCGTGCGGTCGTGGATCCGTCGATCGTCATGTATTCGCGCGGTATTCGCTTATGAGGGGTACGTCGGGAATACTTGATCGATTTCTCCTCGCCGTGATCCTGCTGGCGGTTCTTCCCTTTCTATTGCGGGCACAAGGTGCGTTCGTTCCATGGAACAAGATCGAGTGCTCGCAGAACTCCAATTATTATATCGGCGCCTCCCGCGACGCCCGGCGTTTGTTTATTTCCTCCACGGATGGCCTCAATATCTATGACGGCCTCCGGACCCGGGTGTATCGGCCGTCCACGCACAACATGTACGGGTACAATGTCCAGAGCGGTTTCTTTGAGGATTCCGCCGGCCTGGTGTGGTTTACGACGTATGAGGCGCTCAACGTGTATGATCCTGCCCGGGATGATCTCGCGCATACCTTCATGATTCTTCCGTCCGGCGATACGCTGAGGTCGAATTACAAGGCGTTTCATCTTGACGGAGCCGACCTCTACCTGAAGGCAGGCCCCCGGTTGTTCGTGTACGATGTATCCCAACGGAGGATAAAGGATTCGTATCCGTTGAACTTCATGGACGCGTTCCAGCTGGCTGTCATTCGCCGGGGACAGGCCACCCTGGTCTTCGGGGCGGACAATAAAACGTATGGCGTGTACCGGATCGGACCCGGCGGACGTTGCGATACGGTATGCCAGGGGGATGGCGTTATTACGTCCATCTCGCCTGGCGCGGAGGGGAATCTTTGGCTGGGTCATGCGGATGGCCGCATCAGCTTGTTTGATCCGGCCAGTTGCCAGGTGAGCTTCGCGTTCGAGGCGGCATCGCGTCCCATCAACGGCATCACGGCGTTGTCAGCCTCCCGTTTGCTCTTATCGGCATCCGGGAGCGACCTCCTCGAGTTTGATATTCCCAGCCGAAGCCTGACGGGTCGCACGCAGCCTTTCAGCTTGCATACAGGCGAGCCGGCCAGGTTCCTGATTATGCCCTACCTGGGCCCGGACGGCACGGTCTGGGTTGGTGGCGAAGGACAGGGCGTTTTCTTCAGTCAAATCGGCAAACGGAAAATGGCGCATCTGCTGGGGCGCAGCCCTGAGCGTGGCGGGGTGTCCGTGACTCGAATCCTGGCAACGGGCAAGGGCGAGTACATCGTGCTCACCCGGCAAAATGGCATTTTTCAAGTGACGCTGGACGGAACGGTGATTCATCATTGGCGGGAATTGCCGTCCGGGCCGGGGCCGTTCACGGCGCTTTCCGGTTTTCTCCTCGACCCGGGCAGATTGCTCTTCGTCAACGCGTATAAGCTTTACGTGCTCGATCTCGAGACAGGGCGGATCCGGCAACTACAGGCCGCGGCCCACATGCCCCCGTTGCGCATCGAGCAACTTGAACGGCTGAAGAATGGCCGGATCATCGGGAGTTGTTACGGGCACCTCCTCATGGAGTTCCTGGTCGGACAAGATCAGTATACGGTCAGGCCGTATGGGGAATTGCACATGCACGCCGGACTGACCACGTATTTCAAGGAAGACGAACAGGGATGGCTTTACGTCAGCAATGACGAGGTCGAATTGCTGGCCCTGGAGCCGCTGCCCGACGGAATGGGACACCGGTTTGCCTACCGGATACCGGTCCTGGGCGGTATAAAGGGCCTTGTTCCTGATCCGGCCGGAGATGCCGTTTTTATATGCAATACGCACGGCCTCTTTCATCTCGACCGGCTATCCCGAACATGCGCGCAAGTCATCGACAACGATAAAGCATTGCTGCAAACGGTTTATTCCGTGTTGGCAGACGCGCAGGGTCAACTTTGGCTGGCGACCAACAAGGGCCTCTTGCGCTACTCGCCCGCGTCCGGCGAGGTCAAGATCTTTAGCCGTCTTGACGGCATCCAGGAGTTGGAGTATAATACCCATGCGTGCCTGTTGGAGGACGATGGACGCATGTTCTTCGGAGGGGTCAATGGATTCAATCACTTTTATCCCGGGGATGTCGAGCTCGCGCAGCGGCACGCGCCGGTGGTATTCACCGACTTCTGGGTGAATGATGAGCCCGATACGGTGTATGCCGAACCGGATGGCTACGCGCGCATTCGGTTGCCCTACGCCCGCAACACCATTACATTCCATTTCCACGCCGTGGATTTCAGCGACCCGGCGGCGACGCGGGTGAAGTACAGGTTGGACGGCGTGGATGGCCAATACCTGGTGTCGGATGACGCCCGGGGCCTTGCCCGGTATGCCAATTTGCGCCCCGGACACTATCGATTCGCTGTGCTGAGCGCCAATGCCGACGGTATTTGGAGTGACACACCACGGGAGCTCGAGTTGATCATCGAACCTCCGTTTTGGATGACCTGGTGGTTTATCTCACTCGCGGGCATTAGTATGGCGGCAATCCTTTTTTCGATCATCCGGATGCTCTACCGCCGGAAACTGGAGAAGAAGAACCAACTCCTGCGCGAGCAGGCCTTGATCATCGAGAAGCAACAGGCAGTGGAACAGGAGCGGAGCCGCATCGCCTCGGAGATGCATGACGACCTTGGTGCCGGACTGACCACGATCCGGTTCCTGAGTGAGAAAGCGTTGGGACAAGCCCGGGATGAGGAGGAGAAGACCCAGAT
>CAYMLN010000037.1:0-10778 GCA_964391045.1 uncultured Saprospiraceae bacterium | reverse complement strand
ATCAGCGCCACCTGGGCCCCTTCCAGCTCAGGAAATCCGGCAGGACCATGGAAGTATATTGCAGCGGTGACGACCAGGTCCCCTTCGAGAATTCCATCATCGCCAACATCACGATGCAAAGCCTCGGCGCAGCCGACACGGAGGCCATCGACTTCGGGGCCGCACTCGACCATGGCGGTTGCGTGCTGCCTGCGATCATCAATTCGATCGCTTTCTTCCAAAGTTTCATCAACACCTCTTCCGTCGTGGACGGGGTCAATGCGCCCGACCAGATCGCGGCGTATCCGAACCCGGCGACGGACGAGGTCTTTGTCGCGTGGGACGAAGCCGCAGACGGTATGAAGTACCAGTTGTTCAACAGCCAGGGGGCTGTCGTGCGCACCGGATGGTCCGCCGGCCGGATGGTGGAGACCGCCGACCTGCCCGCCGGCGTGTACACACTTGTCTGCACGCGGGACCGCGCGACCCGCATCGCCCGTTTTGTCCGCCAATGACGATCGACCTCGAGCACTTTGAAGATGCCATCCACCTGCTCATCGCGGAGCGGGGGAAGGAATATGTCGATGCCGGCCACGTGCGCCTGCTCGAGGAAACCGACGAAGGTTGGACGGCCGTCATCGAGGGACAAGAGACCTACGAGGTCCTGCTGAAGGGACACGACAAGATCCACGACTGGCACTGCACCTGCCCGTTCGAGCACGGCCCCGTGTGCAAGCACGTCGCCGCTGCGCTGTATGTGGCGCGTGAATCCGTGCGGCTCAACCGGGCGGCCGCACGCGGCGACCTCGACCACTTTATCGACAAGGCCGAGCCCGCATTCCTGCGCCAGTTCCTGAAGGTGGAGATTCGCCGCAACAAATCCGCGCGCGAGGCCCTGTACGCCGAAATGAAAGACAAGTAGGCCATGATGCGATGAAGACCAAGGAGGAAATTGTGCACAACTGGCTGCCCCGCTATACGGGCATGCCGCTGGAGAAATTCAACCCGTACATCCTGCTGGTCAACTTCTCCCATTATGTCGAGCTCTTCGCCCAGAAGTTCGGCGCCGAGGTCCACGGCCGGGGGTTGTCCATGCAATGCGCCTCCGCCGAGGACATCACCATCATCAACTTCGGCATGGGCAGCGCGAACGCGGCGACCATCATGGACCTGGTCTCGGCCATCGAACCGAAGGCCTGCCTGTTTCTCGGCAAGTGCGGCGGCCTGAAGCCGGGGAAGAACGATGTCGGCGACCTGATCCTGCCGATCGCCGCCTGGCGCGGCGAGGGGACGTCAAACGACTACTTACCGGCCGAGGTGCCCGCTTTGCCGGCCTTCGCCCTGCAGAAAGCCATCTCCACGACGATCCGGGACTACGCCCGCGATTACTGGACCGGCACGGTGTATACGACCAACCGGCGCGTCTGGGAATTCGATACCAAGTTCAAGAAGTACCTCACGGAGATCCGCGCCCTCGCGATCGACATGGAGACGGCCACGCTGTTCAGCGTCGGCTTCCACAACGCCATTCCGACCGGCGCGCTGCTGCTCGTTTCGGACATGCCCATGGTCCCGGAGGGGGTGAAGACCACGCACAGTGACGTGGTCGTCACCAACAATTTCGCCGAGACGCACCTCAGCATCGGGATCGACTCCCTGCGTCAGCTAATCCATGACCGGCTGACCGTCAAGCACCTTAAGTTTTAGGCTTCCCGGCGTCCGTATCGTCTTTCGGTTCATCGGCCTTGGCCTTACCGAGGTAGGCGGGCAGTTCCATGCCGGCCATGTTGAACAGGTCGCTCATGGGCGGCACGGCCTTGTACAGTCCGCTGATGAATCCGGCCGTGCCGGACTGGCTGTTGTCGCCATTGCCGCCGGCTCCCTCCCAGACGGTCACCTTGTCGATCTTGATCCCCTTGATCGCGTCGACCTGCGTCTTCACGAGTTCGGGCAACTTGTCGGCGATGAGCATGAGCACGGCGTCGCGCGGATTTCCCCCGGCGGCCTGGACGATCTCCTGGAAACCGTCGGCCTGCTTCTGGAGGATCTCGTAGAGGCCCCTGGCCTCGGCTTCACGCTTCATCACGAGGCTATCGGCCTCGGCGCGGGCGATGCGCCGCATGCGCTCGGCTTCCGCTTCCGCGTCGATCTCCACCTTGCGCTTGGCGATCTCGGTCTGCACGAGGATGTCGGCCTCCTTCGAGGCAAGCTCGCGCGCGGCGCGCGCCATCTCGGCCTCGCGCTCGGCGACGTAGGCGTTGCGAAGCGAATTGGCTGCCTGGATCTTCTCGGCCGCCATGGCCGCCTGCGTGGCCTCGGCTTCCGCCTTGCGCCGCTCGGCGTTGGAGATCGCGATCTTGATCAGGGCTTCGTTCTCGCCGTCAATGGCCTTGGCCTGCGCCTCGGCTTCCCCAACCTTGGCAGACGCGTCGGCAGAGCTGACCGAGATCCGCTTTTCCTTGAACGCATTGGCTTCACCGATGCTCCCGTCGCGGTCCTTCTCGGCGACGCTGCGCTTGGCGTCGTTGATGGCCTTCGCGGCGGCTTCCTTGCCCAAAGCCTCGATATAGCCGCTTTCGTCCTGGATGTCGGTCACGTTGACGTTGATCAGCATCAGGCCGATCTTCCGCAATTCGCTGCCCACGTTGGAGCTGACGTTCAACAAGAACTTATCGCGATCGGCGTTGATCTCCTCGATGTCCATCGTGGCCACGCTGAGGCGCAGCTGTCCGAAGATGATGTCCTTGGCCGTCTCCCGGATCTCCTCCGTGGACTTGCCAAGGAGACGCTCGGCGGCAATCTCCATCACACCGGGCTCATTGCTCACGGCGACGGTAAAGCGCGAAGGGACGTTGACGCGGATATTCTGCTTGGACAGGGCGCCGCGCAGGTCAACGTCGATGCTGATCGGCGTGAGTTCGAGGAAGGCCCAATCCTGGATCACGGGCCACACGAACGCCGCGCCGCCGGCGAGGCACTTGGACGAGTTGCCCGCCCCCGTTTTTCCATAGATCACAAGCACCTTGTCGGACGGGCAGCGCTTATAGCGGCTGACCAGCCACAGGAGCATGAGGAAGGTGAGGCCGATCAGGCCGGCGACGATGACAATGAAAGATCCGGTAAGATTCATAGGTTGGTATTTGTGATGTGTGATTGGCGTTCGAGCGGCGCTACCTTGAGCACATTATCGTCGAGGATCTCCACGACCTTGATGGCATCGCCGGTCTTTAGTCTCGGACCTTCGGTAACGGCATCGAGTTCGCGGAGACGTCCGTCGACCAGCAGGTGCACCTTCCCCCTGCCGTTGCCGGCCTCGGGTATCGGCAGGTACACCTCTCCTTCACGATCGATCGCGTTGTAGAGGTTGAGCGTGCCGGATTGCTCGAGCTGGGCGAACTTGAACATCATGTAAGCAACGATAAGCATGGCCCCGAGGCCGACCCCGGCGGCCAGGGCCACGGCCAGCCAGACGGGCAGGCCGTTGTTAATGGCCAGGACCCCCGTCCATCCGAAGAAGGTAAAGAAGGCGATGATCGACCGGACGGACAGGGCCGAGAATTCATGGCCGGCATCGACGCCATCGGCATGGAGATCCGAATCGCCGTCGGCATCGAAGCCGATCAGCATGAGGACGAACTGGATGAAGAACAGCACGCTGAAGACCACGGCGATGAACCAGAATACCTGGTGCGGTGCGCTCAGCGTCCCCCACCATTCATTCAGACTGACGATCATGACCATGCTCCGCGTTATTTGAAACGTTAACACCCCGCCGGGACCGGACGTTGCCGGCTTTAGACGAAAAAAGCGATTTCATCTACTGGTCAAGGTAAGGCGGACGACCAAAATGCGTCGGGAAAAATTGAGTTAATTTCGCCCAACATATCCTTCCAACCTGTGGACGTCAAACTATTCAGCGGCCAATACTCCGGCTACCTCGCCGAAAAGATCGCCGATTACTACGGTTATTCGCTCGGCAAACTGGACCTGCTCCGGTTTAGCGACGGCGAGATGCAGCCGATCATCGAGGAGTCCGTCCGGGGCTCTTACGTCTTCTTCATCCAGTCCACGCCTGCGCCCTCGGATAACCTGATGGAGCTGCTGCTCCTCTGCGACACTGCCCGCAGGGCCTCGGCAGAATACATCACGGCCGTCATCCCCTACTTCGGCTATGCCCGCCAGGACCGGAAGGACAAGCCCCGCGTACCGATCTCGGCCAAGCTGATCGCCAACCTGCTCCAGGCGGCCGGGGCCAGCCGGGTCATGACCATGGACTTCCATGCTGACCAGATCCAGGGCTTCTTCGACATCCCGGTCGACCATCTGCGCAGCAACGCCATCTTCCTGCCCTACCTGGAGGGGCTCGACCGCGACGCGGTGGTCTTCGCCTCGCCTGACGTCGGCGGCGTGAAGCGGGCCCGCAACTATGCCAACTACTTCCAGACCGACATGGTCATCTGCGATAAATACCGCCGCCGGGCCAACGAGGTGGCGGGCATGACCGTCATTGGCGACGTGGACGGGCGGGACGTGATCCTGGTCGACGACCTGGCCGATACGGCCGGGACGCTCTGCAAGGCCGCGGACGCGCTCATCCAGAAAGGTGCGCGTAGCGTTCGGGCCGTGTGCACCCACCCCGTGCTGTCGGGCAAGGCCTATGAAAACATCGAGGCCTCCCAGCTGACCGAGCTGATCGTGACCGACACCCTGCCGCTGCGCCGGTCCTCCCCCAAGATCAAGGTCCTGTCGTCCGCCAAGCTGTTTGCCCACGCCATCCGCAACACCCACGAGCACCGGTCGATCTCCGCGCTTTTCATCGGCGATTGACCGCGCCCTGACGCCTGATTGCCTGAATAACATTAGGTTACATATTTCCAAAAAGATCATTACGCGCTGACAGGCGGTCAAGGGATTTTTTTGCCCAACCCGCCGGGATTTTCGCTGAAAATCATACCTTTGCGTCCCCGATGATCAATCGGGTTCAGAATCAAACGATCATGGAAGTCATCACCTTGCAGGGCGAAGCCCGCCAAAACCTGGGGAAAACCGCCACTAAAGCTGTCCGCAACGCCGACCTCGTGCCGTGCGTCCTTTACGGCGGCAGTGAAGTCCAGCATTTCACCGTAAAGCCGCTGGACCTGCGTTCGATCGTTTATACGCCTGAGTTCAACATCGTGGAGATCCACCTCGACGGCCAGCAGCACCGCGCCATCCTGAAGGATATCCAGGTGCACCCGGTCACCGAGCGGATCCTGCACGTGGATTTCCTCCGCCTCATGGAGGACCATCCGGTGAAGGTCAACATCCCGGTCTCCTTCGAGGGGATCGCCGTGGGCCTGAAGGCCGGGGGAAAGCTCATTAAGCGGGTACGCAAGGTCAACATCAAGGCCGTTCCGGCCAAGCTGGTCGACAAGATCGTCCTCGACACGACGGTCATGGACCTCGGCCAGACGCAGCGGATCAAGGACCTGCAGGTGCCCGAAGGTGTGGACGTGCTGCACAACGGCAACATTCCGCTGGCCACGATCGACGTGCCGCGTGCCCTGCGCGCCTCGGCTGCCGAGGAGGCCAAGGCCACCGGCAAGGATGCCAAGAAAAAATAACCCGTATGCCGCGGGGGGTCGTACGCGAGTCCCGCGCTTTAAGATTTCATTAGAAAGCATCCTCCGGGATGCTTTTTAGTTTTACGCCATGAAGACCTCCCCGCTGCGTCTCCGCCTCCTGCAGATCCCGCTGGCCTGGGAATCCCCTATCGCCAATGTCGAGGCAGCCCGCGGGCTCATGCCCGATCCCGGGACGTGCGACCTGGTGGTCTTGCCGGAAATGTGGTCCACCGGCTTCACCATGCACCCCGGGCAGGCGGCCGAACCGGACCGGGGGCCGGCCTGGCAGTGGATGGCCGAAGCCGCAGAAAGAACGGGCAGTGGCATCTGCGGCAGCCTGGCCGTGGCGGATGGCGGGCAATACTACAATCGCTTCCATGCCGTGGGACCCATAGGCCCGCTTGCGCAATACGACAAGAAGCATTTGTTTACCTACAGCGGCGAAGACAGGTCCTACACGCCGGGCAGCGCGCGTATCACGTTTACCGTCAAGGGCTGGCGGATCATGCCGGTCATCTGCTATGATATTCGCTTTCCGGCATGGTGTCGGAATACGATGAACTACGACATCCTGCTCGTCGTCGCCAGCTGGCCGGCAGCACGGATCCACCATTGGGACGCGTTGCTCCGGGCCCGGGCGATCGAGAACCAATGCTACGTCGTCGCGGTCAACCGGACCGGGACGGACGGCAACGGCCTGGCTTACCCCGGCCATTCGGCAGTCTATGACATGAACGGGGAGGCTGTGCTTTTCGCGGGTGAGGGTGAGGGGCCCTTCGAGGCCGCACTGGATGCGGATGCCCTGGCTTCCTTTCGCAACCGATTCCCATTCCTGGCCGACCGGGATCCGCTGAATGCGATACCGTCGTAAATTTGCATTACGAAAATCATTAATATGTTTCAAGGCAGCGTCCGGCTCACCGCCCTCCTCGTGCTCCTCGGCCTCGCGGCCGGGTGCTCGAATGTCAAGGTGGCGCTGTATGACCCGAAGAAGCGGAAGGAATACGCCGAAGAGGCCCAGAAGGCGTACGCCGCCACCCCTGCCGGCAAGGAAGCGCAGCTTCGCCAGGACATGATCACCACCGCGGAGAAGTATCTCGGCACGCGGTACAAATACACCGGCACCGACCCGAAGCAGGGGTTCGATTGCTCCGGATTCGTCCAATACGTGGGCAAGCGCAATGGCGTGACCCTCCCGCATTCCTCGCGCTCGATCGCGGTGTCGGGCAAGAAGATCCCCTGGAAATCGGCCAAGCCCGGCGACCTCATGATCTTCGGCCTCTCCGGCCGGATCGAACACGTAGCCCTCATCAAGAAGAACGATGAAACCGGGTTGTGGTGCGTGCACGCTACGACACAGCGGGGCGTCATCAGCGAGAATGTCCTCGTGAGTCCGTATTGGAAAAAAAGGCTGATGCACGCCGTGGACCTCAGTTCGTTCAACTGACCGAAACGCGATCCTGGTTCACATCACGTCAAACCACAAGGGAACGCCGGGCGTGCCGGCATGATAGTCAACGAGGATCTCCTGGCCGGCCGGAATGAACGCGTCGGCAAGGAACAGGATGAGTTGGTTCGGATAGTCCGGCTCGAAATGCGCATTCGGCGCAGTCGCGTGATTGTACAGCGAGCCATACCCCAGGGCGATGGCGATCTGGTTTTTCTTCCACTCGAAGTAATAGTCGTACAAGATATGTCCCTTCACGACGGCGGCCGCCTGGTCGGCGGGAATTAGAATGACCGGGCAAACCTCGATGACGCTGTCCGCCTCGATGTCCGCAAGGCAGAACATGCCATATCGGTGCTTGCCGCTCGGCGCGTAGTAAAGACCCGGATGCTGCTGAACCACTTTGTAAGGTAAAAGCTAAAAGGGAAAAGTTAAAAGTTTGAAGACTCGTTCATTGTTCATTGTTCATTGTTCATTGTCCACCTTCACCTTTTCACTTTTAGTTTTTCGTTTTTAGCTTTTCGTTTTTAGCTTTTAGCTTTTAGCTTTTCCCTTAATTGCGTCTGAGTGTGTAGACCGCCCCAATAATCAGGGCGAAGCCGAGCAGGTGCGTGGCCGTAATGCGCTCGCCGTCGAGGCTGCCCCACACGAGCGCCATGCAGGGGATCGCGTACGCGATGGCGGAGCCGAAGACGACGCCGGTCTGCTGGATGAGCCAATAGAAGAGGACGTTGGCAAAGACCGTGCACACGAGCGCAAGGACGAGCAAGGCGGGCATGGACACCGTCCAGGCGTCCGGCTGGAGGATCTTCCCGGCCGTACCGCCGGCGATCAAGAACGGCCAGAGAATCGAACCGAGGACGAAGAATCCCGCGGATGTCAGGGCAATCGGCGGGATATGCTGGGCGTATCGCTTGACGAGGTTTGCGCTTAGCCCATAGCAGCCGGTTGCGACGACGATCAGGAGTACAAAGGAACTCACCCGCCAGTCCTGCTCGGACAGTACCAGCGTGGTGAGGCCGGCGCAGCCCAGAAAGAGGCCGAACGCATGGAAGGGCCTGAGCCGGATGCCGAAGAACAGCACCCCGAATAGCAAGGCGAAGATCGGCGTGAGACTGTTGAGCACCCCCGTGACCCCGCTGCCCAGGCGGGTCTGTGCCGCCGCATACAGGAACGCCGGGATCCCGTTGCCCGTGAGGGCGATGAGGGTGACCGGAAGGATATCCTTACGGGGAAACCGCACGCCGCTCAGGAAGAACACCGGGATAAAGGCCAGCGCGGACAAGCCGATGCGCAGGGCGCCGACTTCCTGGGGCGCAAAATGAATAAGGCCCTTCTTGATCAGGATGAACGAACCGCCCCAGATAAATGCCAGGAGGATAAAGACAAGCCACCCTTTGAGGGAAACCGTGTGCACCGCGGGAGATGCGCCTTCCATTACCGGCCGGCCACGCGGTTGACGTCGTGCCACACGCGCCAGACGTTGCGGTAGCAGATCTTCTCGATATCCTCGTCGGAATATCCCCGCCGCAGCAATTCGTGGATGAGGTTGGGATACATGCTCACATCCTTCAGGCCCATCGGCAGGCTGTCCCCCACGCCGTCGAAATCGGAGCCGAGCCCGATGTAATCGATGCCCGCGATCTCGCGCACATGGTCGATGTGGTCCGCCACCCGGCTGACATCGGAATAGAGCGCGGGGTACTTTGCCCGGAACCTCGCCCTGGCCTCCTCGAGGCGGGGGTCATCGTCATCAATGTTCTTCTTGCGCAGGTAGGCATTCAGGTCCTTCTCATAATTCTTCCGGGCCTTCGACACTTCGGCATCGAGAAAGTCGGAACCGAAATTGATCTGGATGACGCCATTCCCTTCCCCCAGCATCCGGATCATCTCGTCGCTCATGTTGCGTTCCCATCCCGGCGTGAACACCCGGCAGGATGAATGGGACGCGATGACCGGCGCCGCAGACAGTGCCATGACTTCGAAGAATGCCTCGTCGGAAATGTGCGAGACGTCCACCATCATGCCGATGCGGTTCATCTCCGCGACGACCTCCCGCCCGTAGGGGCTCAGGCCGCCCCACGTCCGCGTGGTATCGTACGAGCTGTCGCAGATAAGGTTGTCCTTCCCGTGCGTGAGCGTGACATAGCGGATGCCGCGGTCATAGAAATACCCGATGTCCTCCAGGTCGAGCAGCGGCGCGCCATTCTCCAGCCCCATGGGCAGGGAGATCAGGCCCTCGGCCGTGTTCTGCTCGATCTCCAGCGGCGTGCGGCCGTAGCCAAATTTGTCCGGATGCGCGGCGATGATGCCTTCGACCATGTCGATCAGGCCATCGGCCATCTCCCGTCCGCCGTCTTCCTCCTCCTGCTGCGCAGAGGGAATGAAGATCGACATGAACGGCGCGTCCAGTCCGCCTTCCCTTGCCCGCTCGTAATCGAAGTCGCCATCATCGGTCTGCACGGGAATCCCGAGGTACTCACGCTCCAGGCGGAAGTTCCTGACCTGCAGCCGATAGGGCAGGTCGACGTGCCCATCCGTGATGATCGTCTGCTGGGCAAGCATGTGCGCATGCTGGAGCAGGTTGTGGTCTGATTGATCCATGTGCCTTCGGGTTGTGGCGCAGGCCGTGAGGGATACGAGAGAGAGGATAGCGAGGTACGGCTTCATGCTGTGCAAGGTGCAAAAGTACGCCTGCCGTCCTGATGATGACGGGTGTGGAGATCGCACAAAAAAAGTCTTGCCTGATCGGAAAGAATTCCTAGTTTTGCCACTCCTTTTGAAAAACTACCCGGATCGGTAGTTCAGTTGGTTAGAATGCCGCCCTGTCACGGCGGAGGTCGCGGGTTCGAGTCCCGTCCGGTCCGCAAGTATGAAAGCCATGTGCCCCAATCGCGCATGGCTTTTTTGTTTCACCCAAACGGGTGAGCCCCGGGGACAGGTTAAGGCGGAAATTTCGGGCATCATCAATAATTTCCCGACCATGCGCCTGATTCCGATCATGTTCTGCCTGCTGACAGCCTTCACGGCTCCTGCCGGCCTCCGTAGTCAAACCTGGATCCGCCAGAATCCGTTTCCGACACTGGCCAGCCTTCTCGATGTCCATTTCGACGGCCCATACGGCCTGGCGGTGGGCGAGGACGGCCTGCTGTTTACCACGACCAATGGCGGAACCACCTGGATACCCCGCACGATCCCCACGCCCGGCCAGGCGCTTTCAGCCGCCATGGTCGTGCCGGGGACGAACGGTCAACTCATGCTGACCGGCGGGTATCAACTGCTGATCTCCCGGAATGGCGGCCAGACGTGGGAGGCCTCTGACGCCTTCACCTCTTCTATCTACAAATTCCAGCAGCTGGCGGACGGCACCCTCTTGGTCCTCAGCCGGATCAACGCGCTGAAGAGTACGGACCAGGGCCACAGTTGGCGCCCGATCGCCATGCCGGACGAGGACGTTTCCGCCGGTCACTTCGTGGATACGCTGCAGGGATGGGTCCAGTCGGGCGGCTTCAACAACAACCAGGTGTGGGTCACGACCGACGGCGGGCTTGACTGGCAATTGCGGGACACCCTGCGCCATCCCGTGGTGACTGCCATCGAGATGATCGATGCGGACCATGGCTTCCTGGCTGCGCGGGACTACGTCTACAAAACGGTCGATGGCGGGCATCACTGGACGCCCCTTCATGCAAATGCCGTCAACTCCCTGATGGATATGCACGTCGTTGACGAGCAGACGATCTGGACAT
>CAYMLN010000036.1:4667-10787 GCA_964391045.1 uncultured Saprospiraceae bacterium | reverse complement strand
GGGCCCCTCTAAAAACCCATCCCATTTCTTTGCCATATGAGATGGGCTTTGTATCTTGAAAGGTATGAAGAATCGCAACCAGCCCGGCTTTTTTGACCACCAGGAACGGGTTCAGAAGTTGGATCGCCTGAAGGATCCGCTTGTATCGATCGGCGAGAGCATTGACTTCGAGGCATTTCGTCCTGTTCTGGAATCCGCCACACTTCAAAAGGATTATTCAAGAGGCGGTCGTCCGCCCTTTGACCGGGTGATGTTGCTCAAGGCCCTGATCCTGCAACGCTTGTATGACTTGAGCGATGAACAGCTGGAGTTCCAGATCAATGACCGGATCAGCTTTATGCGATTCCTGGGACTGCAATTATCCGATAAGGTGCCCGACGCGAAGACATTCTGGCACTACCGTGAGCAGCTGACGAAGACGGGGGTGATCGATCAACTGTTTGTGATCTTCAAGGACCGAATGAAAACAAGCGGTTACCTGGTTCAAGGCGGGAAGATCGTAGACGCCAGCCTTGTTCGTGTTAAGGTGCAGCGAAACGATAAGGAGGAGAATGACCAGATCAAGAATGACGAGACACCAGAAGGATGGTCCGCGTCAAAGCGGAGACAAAAGGACGTGGATGCCCGGTGGACAAAGAAGCATGGCAAGAACCACTTCGGGTATAAGAACCATGTGAAGGTGAATGCGAAGACGAAGATCATCGAGAACTTCCAAGTCACAGCAGCCAATGTGCATGACAGCCGAGTGATCTTGGAGCTTGTCGAAGAAACTGACAAAGGATGCACGTTCTATGCTGATACAGCTTATGATAGTAAGGATATCCGTAAGGAGCTTCGGAAGAAAAAGGCGGGCAGCCGCATACAGAAACGCGGCAGCCGTCATGTCAAACTAACAGCGCACCAGAAGGGAGCTAACCGGTATAAGGCAAGGACTCGGTGCCGGGTTGAACACGTCTTTGCGTCAATCCGGAACCGAGCCAGAAACACGGCAATTAAAGTGATCAGTCTGGCCAGAGTCACAGCCGTGATCACGCTCGACAACCTGGTATACAATATTGGCCGGGCGATGTATCTCGATCGGATCCAATGGCGAAGTGTGTCTGGATGTCAATAATTGCCATCAAAAGGCCAAAATCGAGTAAAAAATCATCGAAGATTGGCTTGAAATCACCCTCTGACATTCTAATGGAATGAGGCAGGAAGACTAAGAACCACTAAATGAAGAATGCTAACCGACCCAAATGGCCTGTTCAAAATCAAAAACGGAGTTGTTAGAGGCTCCCTTAATTCTTAATTCTTAATTCTTATTTGTGCGCAATTGTCAAGGGATCCCAGAATCGCCTCCGTATGCGTGTTAATCAATCCGTATCTTTCAGCGTATGAATCTCTTTGACGCAAGTATATATGCCGCCCGCCGCAAGGCGCTGATGCAGGCCATGGGAAAAGGTGTGCTGCTCTTCCCCGGGGCGACCGACCAGCCGATGAATTACAAGGGCAACACGTATCCGTTCCGGCAGGACAGCAGTTTCCTCTATTATTTTGGGTTGAGCCAGCCCGGGCTCGCGGGGATCATCGATGCGGATGCCGGCGAGTCGATCCTGGTCGGGCAGGATGCCGACATCGAGGATGTCGTGTGGATGGGACCGCAGCCCTCCATGGACGAGCGGACGCGGTGGATCGGCTCGGAAAAGCACATCTCGCCCGATGCATTGGCCGGTTGGCTGCACGGGCGCGAGGTGCATTACCTGCCGCCCTACCATGCCGATCGCGTGCTCTTCCTGGCGCAGCTTTTAGGTAAGACGACGGACGAGATCAAGTCCGGGCATTCCATGCCGCTTGTGCACGCTGTCATCGGCCAGCGGATCCATAAGCAGGACGAGGAGGTCCGGCAGATGGAAGAGGCGCTGATGATCACGGCGCTCATCCACAAGCAACTCCGCACCTCCGTCGACGCGGGCAAGTACGAATCGCAACTGCGCGGCATTGCTGAAGGCGTGGCCTTCGCGCACCAGGGCCGGCTGGCCTACCAGGCCATCTGCACGATCCAGGGGCAGACGCTGCACAACAACGACTACCATCGCAAGCTGAAGGACGGTGACATGCTGCTCTGTGACATTGGCGCGGAGAACCGCATGGGCTACGCCGGGGACATCACACGGACGTATCCGGTGCGCCCTGCGTTTACCGACCGGCAGGCTGAGCTCTACGATCTTGTCCTGAAGGCCGAGAACGATTCCATCGCCGCCGTCAAGCCCGGTGTGCGTTATCTCGATGTTCACCTCGGCGCGGCGAAGATCATTGCGACCGGCCTGAAGGAACTCGGGCTGATGAAGGGCGACGTCGACGAAGCCGTCGCGGCAGGTGCGCATGCGCTCTTCTTTCCCCATGGCCTGGGCCACATGATCGGCCTCGACGTGCACGACCTGGAGAACTTGGGCGAGAACTATGTGGGATATGACGAGACCGTACAGCGGAGCACGCAATTCGGCACCGCGTACCTCCGACTGGCGCGTGCGCTGCAACCCGGCTTCGTCCTTACGGTCGAGCCCGGCATTTACTTCATTCCCGAGCTGATCGACATGTGGCAGGCCGAAGGCAAGTTTGCCGACTTCATCTGCTACGACAAGCTCGGGCCGTACCGGGAATTCACCGGTATCCGGATCGAGGACAACGTGTTGGTGACGGATGACGGTCACCGCGTGCTAGGTCCGCCGATCCCGAAGACGAGGAAGGACGTGGAGCGGAACTGACCGGTCGCCCGTGACGGCCGGGAAAGTGATTAGGCCCAAGCCCATTCGAATGACCGGATTTCGCCTTTTCATCATGATGCTATTGGCCTGCCTGCAGGGGCCCTCGCTCGTGGCCCAGTCGGGCTGCCTTCCCCGGCCGGGCGCACTCTATGGCATACCGGGTGTTGATGAAAGGGGAAAGAGCATCGTGTATCTCCCGGCGGATGATCTTGTCCTGGTCTTCGGTACGAAAGGAGACAGCCTCTCTGCACTCTATATGGATCGCGCTGGCGTGCTTCGGAAGGTGGTCAACTTCATGGTCATTCCGGGCGTGGGGAATCATCTCGCGGCAGCATGCCTGGATCCTGATGGCATGATCGGACTGGCGGGGCATGGCGGTTCGTACGCGCAAGGCGGACAGGTGTTTGCCTGCCGGTTCGATCCCGTCGCGGGAAAGGTGACCTGGGCGCGCACCTTCACCTCCTATACGAACATAAACTATTGCTTCACCATCCTGCTCAATCCGCTGACCGGGAATTATATCCTGTCCAACAACCCCCATATCCCCAATGTCAACCTCGATGTCGAACTGGTCGAGCTTGACCGCACCACCGGTGTAATCCAGGGGGGTATGACCGGGCACTATGACCAAGCCGTCAACGATCACCTTGGCAAGATCATCTTCCACGAGGGGTATGCCTATGGGATCGGCCGGTTCAGTTACAGTGCATCCCAGTCGGAGATGCGGAATGGCGTGATCAAGCTCGATCCCGCCGACGGAGGCGTAGAGTGGCTTCGGATGGGGCATGTTGGGCGCTTCGATGCCTCGAGACTCTATGGTGTCGACCTGCACATGCGCGGCAATGACTTGTTCATGTTTTATCATGGCGATCCGTCCGGGAGCAGCGTCACGAATACGTACTTGTACGTGCAGCGATACGCCATGGACGGGTCGGTACACTGGGTGAAACAATATAACCTGCCGGGTAATACGGATACCGCGCTTGAGATGGTCCCGGAAGGAGAGGACTATATCATCCTTGCACGGTCAATGCAATCCGGAGGAACGTTCTTCCTAATTCGCATCGACCCGAACGGCAATGTCGAATGGGCGCGCCAGTACCGGTTTCCCGGGCTCTCGGTCGCATCGACGGTCGACCGGGGGACATCCCGGTTGGTCATGATCGGGGACAGCCTTTGGATCACCGGCGTATCGACTTCTACGGCCGGCGATGCCGACATGATCCTGCTGCGCACTGACCTCAACGGCGTGCCGGACAACCCCTGCGTCACCAGCGAGCCCATTTCCCTGGGCGCGACCGATATCGCCAATCCGATGTTCATCCTGGAGAATCCCGATCATTACCAATTCGCCCTGACATCCACAACACACATTGTGAATGCGGTCAACGCATCACCGGATATTCGGCCGGAATGCGTCACCTATGCGCCGGCTGTCCATACGGTCACCATGGAAGTCTGCAGGGGGCAGACCTACGAGGGGCATGCGGTGAGTGGTATCTACAGGGACACCTTTTCGCTGTCGACGGGATGCGACAGCATACGCATCCTCGATCTCACCATACTGCCCCCTGTCGTGTATGTCCTGGATACGAGCATCTGTACCGGCGCACAGTTTGAAGGATATGCCAACAGCGGTATTTATCTCGACACGTTTGTGGATGCACGGGGATGCGACAGTATCCGTCAGTTGATGCTCAGTGTAGTCGACCTCCTCCGGCATGACGTTGTCGTCTCGATTTGCGCGGGCAGTTCACTGGAGGGATATGCCGCTGACGGCATCTATGTGGACACCTTCGTCACCGCACTCGGCTGCGACAGCATCCGCACACTTCATCTTACGGTGTTGCCTCCGCCCGTGCATGTCCTGGACACGACCATTTGCAACGGCAATCAGGTCGAAGGCTACCTCGACAGCGGTATCTATGTCGATACGTTCACCACATCGGCAGGATGCGACAGCATCCGCCGGCTGGTGCTCAGTGTGGTGGATTACCTGCGATCCGATGTCTCGGCCTCGGTCTGCGCAGGTGATGCGTTCGAGGGATATGGATCGGACGGTATCTATATCGATACATTCGTTACCATGCAGGGCTGCGACAGTATCCGGACCCTCACGCTGTCGGTCATTCCGGTTGCCGTCGGCGAGATCGATATGACCATCTGTGCCGGGTCGGATTACGACGGCTATTCGAGCCCGGGCATGCATGTCGATACACTCGTGAGTGCCCTGGGATGTGACAGCATACGGATGCTAACGCTATCCGTCAGTCCAGCACCGATGGTCGCAATCCAATTGGACGCGTGCACGGCCGCGCTTTCCGGCTTTGAGCAGCCGGGAATCTACCAGGACACCATAACCGGCGCAGACGGGTGTGACACGATCCGGCGGATCGAGGTCGCCGGCCTGATGGCGGCCTTGCCCAACGTCTTTTCCCCCAACCAGGACGGCGTGAATGATCTTTTCGTGTTCGACCCGTCCGGCGGACAACCCGAGTTGCAGTATGCAAGGTTGTTTGACCGCTATGGCGGCCAGATCTATGATCAGCGCCAGTGGCCGGTCACCTGGGATGGGCGCGACAGCCGCGGCAAGATGTTCCAGCCCGGCGTCTACACATTGGTCATCCGATATACGTGCGGAGGTCCGGACATCGTCGAGAAAGGCACGATCACGCTCCTGCGATGATCGGCATGACCCGACACGGCATAACGGAAAAGTCGAAGCCACGGCATGGGCGGATACCTGCCCGATATGTATCCACAGGCGTAAGACGCGATTGAAGCGGGCAGGGATTAACTTAGCCCCTCGATTTCACCGAACCGATCGCTGGCCGCCAAGACGACGCATGATCCAAGTCACCGAACCTTTCTTCCCGCCGCTGGCGGAATACCAGGCCTTCCTGGAAGGCATCTGGTCCCGCCGCTGGCTCACCAATAACGGTGAACTGGTCGTCGACCTCGAAGCGCGACTCAAGGAATACCTCGGGGTCGAGCACCTGGTCTATATGACCAATGGGACGATCACGCTGCAGGCCCTCCTGCAGTCCATCGGCCGGAAAGGCAAGATCCTGACGACGCCCTTCAGTTACATCGCCACGACATCGGCGATCCTGTGGGAAGGTTTCGAGCCCGTCTTCGTGGATGTCGATCCGCATACGTTCAATGCCGATCCTGCGCATGCGGCGGCCCTCATCGATGATGACACCGTCGGTGCCTGCATCACGCATTGCTTCGGCGTGCCGTGTGACGTGGCCGGCTGGGACAAGCTTTCGGCGAAACACGGAATCCCGGTCATCTACGACGCCGCGCATGCCTTTGCCGTCAAGGTCAACGGGCGTTCCGTGCTGGATTTTGGATACGGATCCTCCCT
>CAYMLN010000036.1:0-4657 GCA_964391045.1 uncultured Saprospiraceae bacterium | reverse complement strand
CCCTGAGTTTTCATGCCACCAAGCTGTTTCACACCGTCGAGGGCGGGGCAGTCGTCGTGCCTTCGTCCGGCCTGGCCCGCGAGATGCAGTTGCGCCGCAACTTCGGCCACGACGGCCCCGAGCGCTTCAGCGAGGTAGGGGTCAACGGCAAGAATTCGGAGTTGCATGCGGCCATGGGCCTGCTCAACCTTCGGTACGTGGAGGATATCCTCCGTTCGCGCCGAGAGCAGTACGAATACTACAAAGCTGGACTTTCAGATGCAGGGCGCGGACTCACCTTCCAGACCATCAGTCCGGATGTGACATACAATTTCTCTTACTTCCCCGTCCTCCTGCCGGATGAGCAGGCGCTGCTGCATACCCAGCAGGCGCTGCTGGCCAACAACATCTCGCCGCGCCGCTACTTCTACCCTGCGCTCAACGCGTTGCCCTTCACGAAGCAGTATCCGGCGGATACGCCCATCGCGGCCAACGTCGCCAGCCGCATCCTGTGCCTGCCGATGTTCCACACGCTGACCCGCGGCCAGCAGGACCGCGTCATCGAGATCGTCACGCAGGCCTGACAGGATGACGCGCGTAAGGCAGATCCGGGCGGTCCATCTCTTTTCAGACAGGAAATTCATCCCCTGGGCGGCCGCAACGTTTGACCGCGAGGGGTGGAGGTCGCACTATGTCGTACTCGATCGCCAGGCCGGCGCGGTGACCACTGCTCATCAGGGAGGCATCGGGATCACCCTTGTCCCACAGAGTCCGGCAGGCATGGCCTGGATCCTTGACAACTTGCGCGAGGCGGACCTCGTCTTCCACTACCTGATGGACAACGTCAAGGCGGAGATCATCGCCCGCTCGGATGCGCCGGTACGCCATTATTGGTGCTTTTATGGTGCGGAGATCTACCAACAGACGCCGCTCTTTCGCGATGTGTTGTACGGTCCGGCGACGCGGAAGTGGCTTCACCTGTTGCCGGAGATCCGGTTTCGCTACCTGATGCGCAAAGGGTACTACCGATGGATCCGGCGCGAGCCCGCGCCGCTCGATTCCCTGCGGCGGGCCGTGCCCCGCATCGCGGGAATCCTCTGGTACGTGGAGGACGAGATCGCGTGGATCCGCGAACGCATGGCCTTGCCCCCGTATGTGTTTTTCCAGTTTTTCCGGTTCGAGGACATCATCCCCGATGAAACGGTGCAATGCGACCGGACAGCCCAAAACATCCTGGTCGGGAATTCGGCGACCGTCGAGAACAATCACGCTGACGTCCTTGATGTCTTGCGAACACTTCCGGCAGATACGCATCACTATACCCTGCCTGTTACGTATGGACAGTTTGCCCGCTACAAGTCGATGCTCATGCGCCGCGGGCAGCGGGTGTTGGGCAGTCGCGTGCGATTCCTCGACCAGCATATGCCGCTCGGCGAATACTATGCCTTGCTGCACCAGCATCCCACGGCCATCTTCCTGCATCGCCGGCAGCAGGCGCTCGGCAACATCTTCTATCTCCTGTATGCGGGCGCCAAGGTTTATCTTTCCCGGCACAACATCATCTATACCTGGTTGCAGCACCACGACGTCAATGTCTTTTCCTTCGAGGACTGCTTTGCCGAAGATCACCGGCGGGGACAATTGACCCTGACGGATGCGGAGGCCGGGCACAACCGGGAGGCGATCCGGCGGTTGCTCCGCCACGACCGGAACGAGGCTTTCTTCAACCAGCTCGAATCTTCGATCGGCCATGACGACTGACACGCCCTACACCCACATGCTGCGGGACCTGCCCGGCCGGCTGGCCATCATTGGCGCCGGGGGACTCGGGCGCGAGGTCCTCTGCCTGCTCGGCGAGGTGTTGGGCTGGGAGGGGCTTGAACAGCGTGTCGTCTTTGCCGTAGAATCCGATTACGGCACGGGACATCGCGTGCATGGCATCGATGTCATCCCCATTGATTTTTCCCGACCCGCATTTGACGCCGCTGTGCTCGCCATCGGCGATCTCCCCGCCCGCATGCGCATCGCCGGGCAACTTGAAGGCCGGGTCGATTTTCGATCGGTCATCCATCCCAGCGCCGTCATCACGCCGTTCACCCGCCTCGGCGAAGGGGCCATCGTGCTGCCCCATGTGCACATCAGCTGCGATGTGACCATCGGGCGGCATGCCATTCTTAACCCGGGTACGACCATCAGTCACGACTCGATGGCCGGCGACTTTTTCTTAGCTGCGCCGGGCGCAGTCGTCAGCGGGCATTGCCATATGGGCGACAGGGTGTTTATCGGCGCGGGAGCCGCCCTGCGCAACGGCGTGCGGATCGCCTCGGATGTCGTCATCGGCGCCGGGGCGGCCGTGGTCGGAGACATTGACGAGCCCGGTACGTATATTGGCGTTCCCGCCCGTCGGCGGTAGTGCCGCGGCTTACCCACAACGTGATGATCATGTCCATGTCCATATTGCTTACGAGGAGATTTGTTCTCCCGGCTATCGGTGTCTTCTTGTTTGCCTTTGCCCTGCACGCCCAGCCCTTCACCCGCCAGGACACCTTGCGGGGCAGCGTCACGCCCGAACGGGCCTGGTGGGACCTCGTGCATTACGACCTCGCCCTCGAGGTCGACCCGGCGACGAAAACGATACGGGGCAAGAACACGATCACGTTTCGCGCCTTGACGGAGGGCCGCTACCTGCAGGTTGACCTGCAGGATCCGCTGTATATCATCCTGGTCGACTACCAGGGCGAAGCCGCGGAATACCGGCGCGACGGCTATGCCTATTTTATCGAATTGCCGGAACCCGTTAAAGCCGGTACGACTGAGCGCATCACCGTCCATTACGGCGGCACGCCGGTCGAAGCGAAGCGCCCGCCGTGGGACGGCGGCTTCACCTGGTCGAAGGATGCGGAGGGCTATCCGTTTGTCGCCACCTCCTGCCAGGGCCTCGGCGCAAGCGTCTGGTGGCCGTGCAAGGACCACATGTATGACGAACCGGACAGCATGGACATTCGTGTGACGGTCCCGCAGGGGTTGATGGATGTCTCCAACGGACGCCTATCGTCGCTGGCGTACCTGCCGGACGGCCGGCGCACCTACCATTGGGCGGTGCGCAATCCGATCAACAATTACGGTGTCAACGTCAACATCGGCAAGTATGCCCACTGGTCCGATACGCTGCACGGCGAAGCCGGGGTCCTCGACATGGACTTCTACGTCCTGCAGGACAGCTATGACGAGGCAAGGACGCATTTCAAGGACGCCCAGCGCACCATCCGCGCCTTTGAGCATTGGTTCGGCCCGTATCCGTTCTATGAAGACGGATTCAAGCTCGTGCATGTCCCCTACCTCGGCATGGAGCACCAGAGTTCGGTGACCTATGGCAACCAGTTCCGGCAGGGCTATCTCGGCAGCGACCTCTCCGGCACCGGCTGGGGACTCAAATGGGACTTCATCATCATCCACGAGAGCGCGCACGAGTGGTGGGCCAACAGCATTACCTACAAGGACATCGCCGACATGTGGATCCACGAGTCGTTTGCCAACTACGCCGAATCCCTCTTCCTCGACTATTACTACGGCAAGGACGCGGCCGACCTCTATGTGCAGGGCACGCGCCGCAACATCCGCAACGACAAGCCGATCATCGGCCCCTACGGGGTCAACATGGAAGGCTCGGGCGACATGTACTACAAGGGCGGCAACATGCTTCATTCGCTGCGGACCTGGATCGATGATGATGTGAAGTGGCGCAACCTGTTGCGCGGACTACAGTCTACCTTCCGGCACCAGACCGTGACCACGCAGCAGGTCGAGGACTACATGGCGAAGGAATCGGGGCTTGAACTCAAGGCCTTTTTCAATCAGTACCTCCGCGATATCCGCGTGCCGGTGCTTGAGTACAAGGTCAGTGGCAAGAAATTCAGCTATCGGTATTCGAGCATCGTCGACGGGTTCAATATGCCGGTGCGGGTGAAGCTCAGCAACGACGGCGAGTATATCTGGCTCAAGCCGACGTCCTCGTGGCAGGAGCATGCGGCGGCGGCGAATATCAAGGATGTGCGGGTGGATGATAATTTCTATGTGATGAATAGGCGGGTCAATCCGTGATCCGGGGTTTGTAAAGCGTTTTCGGGTACGTTGGGTATTTCATATTTCTCACAGAGACACGGAGCGCGAGCCATTTCCCTTTATGTGTTCGAGGCGGCAGGATTTTCTTTCTGCTGATTGTTCGACGAGAGACCGCAGAAATTTCACTTTTATTCAGGTCAATTGAATTCTGAGGAATCTGTGGTGCAATCTGTGCCTCTGTGAGAAATGTGAAAGACCATTTCCAGCACCTGACCCCATTCTACACCCGGTTATCTTTGCTGCATGGATCACAGATTATTGACCGAGCAGATCATTCCCATTGTTAAGGAAGCGGGCTTATTCATACGAAGTCAATTCGGCAAGGTTGGTGTCGCTGACATCGAGACGAAGTCCCGCAACAGCCTCGTCAGCTACGTCGACAAGGAAGCCGAGCGCATGCTCGTCTCCGGCCTCGGCGCCCTCATCCCCGGATCGACCTTCATCACCGAGGAGGGCACCGTCGCGCAGGGCGCATCCGAATGGACGTGGATCATCGACCCGCTCGACGGCACGACCAACTTCCTCCAGCAGATCCCCGTGTATTCCGTTTCCGTGG
>CAYMLN010000035.1:0-10846 GCA_964391045.1 uncultured Saprospiraceae bacterium | reverse complement strand
GCAACTTCCACGCCAACCAGATCAACGTCGGGATGTACCCGCGCATCAACCGCACACCTCTGGGAATCACCCTGCGCGCGCCTGCGGCCGTTACCAACGGCGCCGGCTCTGTGCAGGAGGTATTCAGCCTGCTGAACAACCGCCTTCAGGTAGGCGGCGTCAGGAAAGTGCACAAGGACAGTGAAGCCGGTGTCTTCGTTATCGCCGATGGCATAGCGCCGGTTCTCCTCGAGGGCGTCTGTGCTAAACTTGCCGTCCATCAGGAAATAAACGCGTTTATCCGCCCCGGAAAAGAAGATCCTGTTGACGGGTTGGTCTGTGGCCTGGAGAATGCGGGCCAGGCTGTCGGCATCGAGCTTCCAATGGTACTCGAATACGCACCCGAGGCCGGCATGGTCGTCCAACTTGTTCTTGCCGGGTTGGTCCGCACGCAGCGTGGCGACCTGGCTTCCGGCCGTTGTCCGCAGGTCGAGCGTGACGCCTGGCGCGTTCGGCGGCGTAGTCGACTTGTCGGCATCATACGTGTACCTGAAGGTGAAATCGGGATATAGCTCGACGACCCGAAACCGGTAATCACTCTCGCCGACCTGGCGGATGACCATGGTGTCGGGCTCGAATTCATCGACCAGTCCAGAAAATGCCGTGGATGTGCCGGAGTGGCTCCGGGCCGCCGTATCGGCCGCCCAGACGAGGATCTTGTATTCCGGAATGACGGCATCTGCCCGGATGGAGTCGAGGACCAGGGAAAAATCGAGCATCGACGTATCGGAACCGTCAGCCAGCACTAGCCGGCTCTCGGAGATGCCCGTGACCAGCCGGATCCGGCCATGGCCACGGTTAAAAATGAGGGTGGCCCCGCCTGCCATCAGCAGGACGAGGCCACTCATCAGTAATGGTCTTCGGATCTTGTTCAACACGCTCATTTCCTTCAGTCAATTCAATCCCTGCGTGGAGGCCCGGCTTGCGCACGGACCGGATCCGGGACCGATATCGGTTCGGTTATTCGGCCATGCCGCGCATGTAGTGCACGAGCTGCCATACTTCCTCCTCGTCGAGGCCCTTCTTCTTGTAGGAGGGCATCTCGTCGCGGCCTTCCCATGTCTTGTAGAACAGGGCACCGTCCGACTGCTTCTGGAAGGCAGCGGAGCTGAAGTCACCCGGATCGGTTTTCAACTGGGCGGCTTTCGTGCCGTCGCCCAGGCCTTCCTTGCCGTGGCAACTCTTGCAATGCGTACCCCACAGGGCAGCGGCGGCCGTCTTGTCATACTTGACCGTGTTCTTCTTTGCCTTGTAGGAATCCGGAACCGTCCACGGAGCGTTTTGGTCGGGAAGCATGAAGGCCGAGAAGAGCGCCGCCATCACGACGACGGAGAGGAAATAGAACAAACTTGTTTTCATCGTTCGTTGCGTTTTCAATGTTGAGTAATGTCTTTTGGATAACGTATTATCCAATGCAAATATCGTACCTGGCGCCATATCGCATGGGAAAATCATGCGGCATCGCCCGCGTCGGACTTGATCCGGTACATCTTGTACATGATCACGCCGTAGTGCGCCCACACCGCGATCATCAGCACGAAGAAAGCGATCACCATCCATGCCGGCGGGTTTGGACTCCAGAGCGTACGGGGTAATTCACTGACCTCATAGGAAACGGGATTGCCCCACGGCTTGGTCATTCGGGAGACGAGGTTTCCGTAAGATTCCGTCTCTTCAACGATGGCCCGGATCTGCAAGTTCCCGTCCTGGTCCCCGTTGAGGCCGACTGGAAATTCAAGTGACACGAAGCCTTCCTCGTCCGTCTCGCCCTCGGCGACTTTCAGTTCGCTGAACATCCGCTTGACGTAGATGGCCACAGGAGCAGCCGCGATGGGCATCGGCCCGTCGGGCGAATCCGCCACGGCCTTGCAATTGAGCGTATAGACACTGTCGGCTTCGACCGCCTCGACCTCAAGCCGGGCCCGCTGCAGCATCGCCTCGGTCTCGCTGCCCGTCATTTGGTCGTTGCCGTCATAACGCGCCACGAACGTTACGGTCCCGTCGGGACCGGTCACAGCCTGGTCAGGCTTGACCTGGAAGATGGCGATGCCATTGGCGCCGGTCTTGGCTTTCGCCAGTTCGGTTTCTTCCATGTCCGGACTCATCCGGATAAACACCACGTCCTGGTCCGGGATCTTGAGCCAACCGCTTTCACCTTTGGCGCGCAACAGCGCTTCCAGTTCGATCGTGCCGTCCGGCAGCTGGTTGGCCGTAAGGGCCATCCGCGATTTCAGCATCTCGACCTCGGGCGCTTCCTCCTCCACGGCTTCCGTGGCGGCCGTATCGGCCGTTGCAGCGGTCGTATCGTCCTGCGCCTGGAGGGCGGGCATGGCCATGACCAGCAGGAGCAGCATCCACGCCCACCGCAACCCTGCGGCAAGGCCCAATTTCGATGGAATCGATCTGTGTGTCATGATTGGCGATTAAGCGTGAGTGGGATGTTCCTCCGGATCCTTGAGTTCGGATACCGGGATGATGGTCATGAACTTGTTGACCACCGTGAAGAGCAGCAGGAAGAAGGCAATGCCGGCGATGGTCATGGCCCATTCGACCCACGTGATGCTGTAGTGGATATACTCGGGACGCGTGTCCTGCAGGGGTAGCAACGGCGTCTCCAGCGTCGGAACGACGATCAGGTAGCGCCGGAACCACATAGCGATCACCATGATGAAGGCGGCGATAGTGATATACTTCGGATGCCGGAGCTTCGGTACGGCGACCGTCACGATGGGCACCACGATGGCGCAGATGTTGGTCAGCATGAACATCAGTCCATATTCCTCCCAACTGAAGAGCTTGTCCATGAGGTGGCGCGTCCATTTCTCCGAACCGTACCAGTCTGTCAGGTATTCGGAGAAAGTGAAATACCCGTACGCGGAACCCAAGACCAGCATCAGGTAGCCGAGATAGTTGAAGTGCTTGTTCTGGATGATGTGCCGGAGGCCGTAGCGCTGCCGGAAAGCCCACATCAGCAGGATCAGCACGCCCGTCCCCGTGTAGATGGAGGCGATCACGAAGTAGGGCCCGAAGATGGTGCTGTGCCATCCCGGCCGCAGCGTCATACCGAAGATCCAGGACAGGACCGAGGAGACGATGACCATCAGCGGGATCATGATCAGGGAGATCAGGTTGAGCGACATGTTGAGCTGCTTGCGCTGCTCCGGCGTGTCCTTGTAGTTGATCGCCATGAACCGGTAGAACTTGCGCTTCCACGCGGGCAGGTTGAGGTCCGTCGAGTCGCGGTACACGGCAAAATCCTTCAGGCTGAGCAGGTAGAGGAAAATGAACCCGCCGACCAGGAAGGTACTGATGGCCAGCACGTCCCAGGTGATGGGCGATTGCAGCCGGCCATGAAGGATGAGGTTATGCAACCGGTCGAGACGGCCCATGCACAAGAGGATGAAGACCGGCCCGATAATGCCGGCAGTGATCATCAGCATCGCCGCCATCTTCATGAGCGGCTTGCGCCACTCGAACTGGAAGAGCTGCATGAATGCCGCCAATACGGCCGCCGCATAGCTGATCCCGATGAAGAAGATGAAGTTGGCGATGAATAAGCCCCACACGACATGGTCGCGCATCCCGGTCACGATGTGCCCTTCGACGATCTGCAGGACGAGGGCGTATCCGCCGACCCCGATCAGGGCGAGCAGGAACAACATCCAGATCCATTCGCGGGTAGTCGTCCGCTCAATGGGCGGCGCCAGGGTCTTCAGGACGTCCCGGCCGTGATTGGATAGTTTCATTGGTTTGACGATAGCTGGTTAGGGAATGGTCGGTGACCGGCTCGGCCGGATCAGCCTTGCTTCTCCATGATGTCTTTGTAACGCGCCTTGATCTCGTCAGGCAGCTCTTCGTAGCCGCGCTCGACCGGGAACATCCGGTCCTTGGGCGGGAGGTACCAGACGCGCGGCTCCGTCCCGAGGTCTTCGGCAAAGCGGTAGCCCCCGCGGTCGCGGACGATCTCGCTGAACCGAACGGTTTCGTCACCGTTGGTCACCACATCCTCGTTCTGGTCGCCAAAGTAGAATACGCCGTTCGGGCAGGCCGTGACGCAGTCGGGCAGTTGCCCGAGGCGCGCCATGTCCGGACAGAAGTCGCATTTTTCAACGGTCCCGTGCTTGCCTGGCACGCTGGTCTCCGGTGAATAGTCGAGGCAACTGATCTCCTCCGGCAAGTCAGGTTCCGTCCAGTTGAACACCCGCGTCGAATACGGGCAGGCGGCCATGCAGAACTTGCACCCGATACACCGGTCGGCATCGATCAGCACCAGGCCGTCTTGCCGCTTGAAGGTGGCATCGACGGGACATACTTTCACGCACGGCGGATTGTCGCAGTGAAAGCAGGTCTTCGGGAACCAGTACGGCGGCGCGTCCTCATTGTCCTTCATGAGCTTGATCTGCAGCCATTCCTTGTCGTCCGGGAGATGGTGCATTTTCTGGCAGGCCTCAACGCATTTGCGTGCATTGTTGCACCGGGCCAGGTCGATGACCATGACAAACTTGCGGCCCGGAATGCCTTTCCGCGCTTCTTCGGTGGATACGCCGACGGTCTTGTGCACATGCCGCAGGTGTGCGGAGTCGACCGTGACCAGTTCGCCGTCAGGAGACAGCAGGACCACTTTTTCACCCTCTGGCTTCTTACAGGAACAAACGGCACTGCCGCAAGCGGCGGCCGTGGCGGTGATCGCCGCCGCCTTGAGGAAATCCCGGCGCGGGTTGTTCGTTTCGTGTTGATGCGTGTCCATGGCGGCTATTTGTTGGGTTTAGGCGGTTTGACCCAGTCCAGGATCTCGTGGTTCGCGGCCTTCTTCGGCTCGTCGGCGCGCGAGATGGCCGACTTCGGCACCTCGACCAGTTTCCCGTCCGGCGTGAGCATTTTCACGGTCTCTTCGCCCGTGGGATCGCCGACCATGGCCTGTACCGGCTGTGTGATCGCCCCGACCCCGCCTAGCAGTCCCATGGCGAGAAACTTCCGGCGCGTGCCGGGATCATTTCCTTTTTTCATCTGTCGCGGATTTGGTGGTGTGTAAAATGGAATGCATCAGAAGTTCCAGTATCGAACCATGTTGAAGCCGATGTGATACGGCCCGGCGGCATTGAAGATGCCCAGCAGGTCGTCACTGCGTTCCTTCGTGTTCAGCCAATTGAGCTGGGGCAGGATATTGTAGTAGTTGCCCATGAAGAACTGGAACTGGTGCGAACTCGTCTTGAATTCGATCCCGAAGGCGAAGTTGGCCGGCGGGTCGAGGGTCTCCTGGAAACTGATCGGCTGGTCGAAATTGACCAGGATGCTCGTTCCCGGAGTGATCGCATACCGGCCCGCCAGCGAGACGGCCCAGTGATCATTGTCATACGGTGCCGGCCCTTCAGCATCCTGGTAGAACACCGTGTTGTAATGCGTAAAGCTGGCGGCAGCTTGCAGCGAGAACTTGCTGGAAAACTTCCGGGCAACGATCAGTTGGTGGAAGAACGACATCCTGTCGGAAAAGACGAGTGCGTCGGGATCGGGAAAGAACCCCTTGTCGCGCGTATCCATTACAGCGTTGCCGAAATAGGTAAGGCTGACCGGGATGTTGTTGGACCGCGTCTGTTCCAGGAGGGCATACTTCAAATGGACATCCCACGAGATGTTCGCCTTGGTGATCCCGAAACCGACCATCAGTTTCTTGACCGGGACGTAGCTGAAGCCGAGGCGGATGTTGGACGGGGCATACAGCCCGAAGAAGTCCTCGTACCCGTTGCTGACATCGCCGAACCGGTGCTGGATGTCAAAGGAAAACGTCCCCTTGATCGGGACGAAAGGGGTCTGGTTGTCGATGATGTAATGGCTCCCGAACATATCCTTGACGGGGCGCTTGTCGACCTCTTCCGCCATCATACTGTCCGGACTGGCGACCCCGTCGTCCTGTGCCTGGGCGGAAACGCCCCAAAGCACGAGGAGGAAGAAAAGGGAGAAACGACCAAAACTGGGTTTCATGGCTGGGCGATTTTTCGTTTTGTCAATTGTTCTTTGCGCCTTGTTCGATCCACTGGAGGACGGTCGCGTTGTAGGTAGCATTGGATCCGGTCAGGGGCATGGGCAGTCCCTTCTCGCCCCGCATCCAGAGATAGAGCTCACTGTTCGGCGGATCGACGATGTCGATGTAGCCGCCGTCAAACAGGGCATCATAGGCATTCTCCGCCCGCAGGTCAGGAGCCGGTCCGGATCCGTTATGGCATCCGGAAACATTACAACTGGCGTTGAAGATGGGAATGACATCGGTGCTGAAGTACACAGGGACCGTCGGGTCCGGCTCAAAGGGCAGCATCTCGTCGTATTTGCAGGACCACGCGAGGGTCAACAGGAAAGCCGCTGAACAGAGCGCAACAAGCGTTTTTGTTTTCATGGTCGGCTGGGCAAGTGTTTGATTTTGAATCGACTGCAGGTAACCCGCAGTGCCGTTATGAAAATAAAATTATTTCGGCATATCGGGGCGAAAGATGAGGGTGGTCAGTTAAGTGAATGATTTTTATCAGTTTATGCCCGATCATCGGCTTACCGGCTAGAAGTCTTCAGGTTATATATGCAAAGGAGGCGCGCGTCCCCCGGGAGGGATCGAGGGGGTCAGGCGGGATTTCTTCCAAACCGTACGGGCAAGGTCCGGCCGGGTGGCGAGACCGTCCCAATCCCATGCAAATCTTACCTTTGCGCATTACACAAATCGACGACCTTCCATGGAATTCAAAGTCTCATCCGGCGAACTGCTCAGGCATCTGAACACGGTGGCCGGTGCCATCCACACCAACCCGGTCCTGGCCATCACCGAGGACTTCCTCGTCGATATCCGGAAAGGGGTGATGACCATCACGGCGACCAACCTGGAGACCAGCATCGCCACGCGGCTGGAGGTCGAAAGCAAGGCGAACGGTGCCGTGGCCATCCCCGCGAGGATCCTCCTCGAGACCCTCAAGGCCCTGCCCAACCAGGTCGTGACCTTCGATGCCGACGTGGAACAGCGCACGCTCGTCCTGACGACGGACAACGGGATGTACAAGATGGCCGTCGATCCCCCGGACGACTTCCCGGCCCTCCCCGTTTCGGACGACAAGGAGGTGGAGATACCGGTCGACCGTCTGCTGGCCGGCATCAACTACACCATCTTCGCCACGACGTCCGATGAGATGCGGCCGGCCATGACCGGCATCAATGTCGTCGTGGATTTCAACAAGATCACCTTCGTCGCCAGCGACGGCCACAAGCTCGTGCGCTGCCACGTATTGGGCACCGCCACCGATGTCACGGGGTCCTTCGTCGTGCCCAAGAAGGCGATGGCCCTGCTCAAGGGCGCCGCGCCCCAGGAAGGCCCGTGCTACCTGAAATTCAACAAGAACCACGCCTTCTTCCGGTTCGAGAACACCGAGGTGGTCTGCCGCCTGATCAACCAGGCGTACCCGGACTTCAACGCCGTTATCCCGGTCAACAACAAGAACATCCTCCACGTCAGCCGCTCCCAGCTGCTCGGCGCGCTGAAACGGATCAACATCTTCGCCAACCGGACGACCAACCAGGTCTTCTTCAGCCTGGACGAAAGCAGCCTCACGATCACGACCAAGGACCTGGACTTCTCCAACGAGGCCAAGGAACAACTGTCCTGCGAATACGAGGGCGAGCGCCTCGACATCGCGTTCAACGCGCGCTTCTTCATCGAACTCCTCGGCGCACTCGGACAGGAAGAGATTCACTTGACCTTCTCCGTCCCAAGCAAGCCGGTGCTCTTGTATCCGGACGAGCAATACGAGCACGAGGAAGTGATGATGCTGATCATGCCGGTGATCATCTATTGATCGCCCGGCGGCCGTCAGGCCGCTTTCCGGAAATTGCGGATCGACAACACAATATCGGTGCCACGGTCCGAGGTGACTGAGATATCCGCATCCAGTTTTTGACTGAGGGTCCGGATGAGCTTGGTGCCGAATCCGCCTGATGTCGCCCCCGAATCATATCCGTTGCCGTCATCGCGAACACGGAAGACCAGGCGGTCGCCCTGTTCGTAGAGATCGACGTAGAGGTTGCCCGCATGCGCATGCGGGAACGCATGCTTGAGGGCATTGCTGATCAGTTCGTTGGCGATCAACCCGAGTGGCACGACCGTGTCGATGTCCAGGGTGATGGGGGCAATCCGGCGGTGAAGCCGGATCCGGTCCGGCGAGATGTTATAGGCGTCGAACAACCCCTGGATCAGCTGCTCGAGATATAAGGTCATGTCCACCCCGGTGAGGTTTTCCTCCCGGTACAGGTTTTGATGCAACAACGCCATAGTCTGGACGCGGCTCCGGCCTTCGGCGATCGCCTGCTGGGCCGCTTCGTCCTGGATGAATCCCGATTGGAGCCGGAGCAAGCTTGAGATGACTTGCAGGTTGTTCTTCACGCGATGGTGGATCTCCCGCAGGAGGATGTTCTTTTCCGCCATGGCGACCGAGAGCGCGACATTCGCGGTCCTTACCCTGCGGTAGAGAACCCACAATGCGCCCAGGAGGGCAACGAGCGCGACCATGCCCGCGAGGGCGAGCAGGAAGTTCCTGCGTTGGGATGCCAGCGTGGCCTGTGCGGCAAGTTGCTCGGCATTCAGCCGGGCGATCGTCTCGTCCTGCAGCGATTTCTGATAGCCGGCCTCGATGTCAAGCAGCGCGAGATCCTGCCCTGTGCGGTATAGGGAATCATTGAGCCGTGCGTACCTCTCCAGCGAGCGCAATCCGTCTGCCGTGCGGCCATATGCCTTCTCCGCCTGGTACTGGCGCAGGAGGGCATCCTTCACCCAGCCGGGTGCTCGCGCGGCTTCAGCTATCCGGACCGCTTGCCGGAATAACGTTGCGGCATTCCCGGATTGTCCGGCCAGGGCCCCGTCGGCCATACGTTCAAGGTACTGCGTTTCAGGATCGCCATGACCGGTCAACAGGCGGGCGGAATCCCGCCAGGCTTTGGCGGCACTCGAATCACCGCGAAGTGAAGCGAGCATCACGAGGCGAAGCGCCAACTTTTGCCGGTCCGCCTCGCTGACGGCCCGGGGATATTCCCGAAACGCCGTTTCGAGCTCGGTTGTCGCTTCCGCATACTGCCCGGCCGCCATATGCGCATACCCCTTTACGGCAGCCACCTGGGTGAGCCGCAGGCGCCGCATGGCGCCGGCTTCACACAACGCCGATGCCTGCCCGGCAAACGCGACGGCCCGCACGGGATTGACGAGGTCGGCATACAACCGGGACAGGGCAAGCTGGACCTGCACGCGCAGGATGGCAAACGTCGCGGTATCCGGGATCATGCGATGCGCCGAGACCAGCAGCGATCCGGCCTCCCGCAGGTCGCCCTGCCGCGTCTTGTGCCGGGCATATTCCATCAGGGCGCTGGCCATGATGCTGGAATCCTTGCTCGCGGCAAACGCCTCGGCATGAAGGAAATTGGAATGCGCCCGGCCGATCCAAGTTGGCGCGGCCGTGAAGTACCGGTCAAAATAATAGGCACACGAATCATGACGCAGCGCACTGTAGTAGAAACCGAAATTCCTGTCCGTCTGGTAGGCGAGATACGGATCCCCCCTGCCGAGCAACTCCATGTCACGCAAGATGGGGAGCATGGCATCTGTTCGCCCCGTCATCTGGAAAAGCGAGAAGGTCTGCTGGAGAAAACTGTATTGCGCCCGGACCTCCCCATGTTGACGGGCCAACAACACGCCGGTCTCCTGCAGGAAGAGGGACACGTCGGGCCGGGTGTAGAACCCGACACCGGCTTGGAAGGTGGCCTGGATGATACGCCGCGCCATGTCGGGAGGCACCTTCAGCGCCAGCAATTGCCGCCGCAGATCCGCGCTGCAGGTTGTGTCACGCTTCCACTGGCAGTACACCATTCGCACAAAGGCCACGCCCCAGCGCTGCCGTGTCACGCCCTGTCCGGCATTATCCGCTTGCTCCAGGTAGCGGCGTACGGGTGCCGTATCCCCGAAGGCCAGTTGCCGGATGAGCGTGTCCGGATTGTCTGCCTGGCCGGACACGCGAACGCTCAGCCCGAGATGGAAGAGGATAAAGAACGTCAACACCGGGCGCATGAAAGGAAGATAGGGGTTCCTGGGATGCCGGGTCATTCGAAATGGGCGTCGAGCATTCGGTCCAGTTCCCGGAGTGCCTCCAATCCGAAGATGGCCGCATCCGGAGGTTGTTCCTGGCGCATATCCGCCCGGGGTACCATCCGGATTAGCCGCGCATCGCTTTCGTGCGGGTTCTCCGAGGGCCTGGCTTGACCTTGATCGTTGGGAAATATCCCGTTCATCCCGCAAAGGAATGGCAGGTTTTCCACCTGCCTGTCACCCAAAGGGGTGATGTCGAGATGAATCCGCGCTCCTTGATTTGCTAAAAAAACACCATGGTGTGTCACCGCGCATTGGGAACGATCGTCGTCCTGCTTCTTGCAGGATTCATGCTCCAACTCTTCGGCCAGCCACAGATCCGCGTCACGCAGAAGGCGCAACTCGTGCCGCTCAACACAGGATCCTCGATCCTGATCGGTGAACTGGCAGGCCAGGCGGACGACGGGTCGAACAACCATCACGTGCTCATCGGGCACCAAGCGGGAGAGGCGTCCGTCAACGGCCTGCGCCTTGTGGGGCTTGGGTACAGGGCCTTGCGTTCGACAACGACCGGCATGCAAAATGTCGCCCTTGGCGGCCTTTCCATGGAGAATAACACGACCGGATCATATAATACCGCGATTGGCGACCAGGCGCTTCGCGCAAACCTTACAGGATCCGCCAATGTGGCGGTCGGCTTTTCCGCCA
>CAYMLN010000034.1:0-10950 GCA_964391045.1 uncultured Saprospiraceae bacterium | reverse complement strand
CATCACAGTCCAACTTGCCGATCTCCTGCAATTGACCGCCTCACCCGCAAGTGGCACGGCTGCATGGATGGTCGATCAGCAACCCTCCGACGGCACGATCAATGGCAATGGATTGTCCGGCACGCTGGCGGTTGACTTGATCTATACCCTCGGTGACTGCACTGTCCCCGATTCAGCGTCGATCACGATCATCGCGCCTTCTGTCCTGGTCCTTTCCGCCGATACGGTTGTGTGCATCAACGACTCCGTCTACCAGTTGCAGAGCAACCTGCCCGGCGTATGGTCCGGACCCGGCGTGAATCCATCCTCAGGACTGATCGATCTCGACGTTGCCGGCGCAGGCCTGCACGCATACACGTTTGTCCACGCGGCAGGAACATCATGCGAGCGAACCGGCACGGTCAACGTGACGATCAACGACCCGGGACTGGCCCTCAATGCCGGTCCGGATGTTTCGCTCTGCTTCGGGCAATCGATGACGCATACGTTCAATGGCTTTACGCCTGCTGGCGGGACGTGGTCCGGCGCCGCCTTGATCGATCCGGTCGCGGGTATCGTCGACCTGACCGCGTTGGCGACGGACAGCCTCTATACCTATTCGTATTGCCTGGAGGACAACCAGGTCGCCGGCTGCCTGGCCTGCGACCGGCTGACCCTGATCGTGCACGCGCTGCCGGATCCGGGCTTTGCCATCAACGGTCTCGCGTGTTTGAATACGCCTTTCGACATCGCGGCCGATACCTGCGCCGCCGGAAGTACATACACCTGGTCGTTTGGCAACGGGGATACGGCATCCGGTTGCAATGTGTCGTACACCTATGGGACGACGGGCGATTTCCAACTCACACTGCAGGTCGTTTCGGTCTATGGTTGCACGAATGGGTTTTCCCTGCCGCTCCACGTGACAGCGCCGCCCTTGGCCACCTTTGACCTTCTTGCCGATGAAGGCTGCGCGCCATTTCCCGTACAGGTCATCAACCAGAGTGCGGGAGAGATCGACAACCAGCAATGGTTTATCGACGGCGACACGATCGCGGGATCGGATCCCGGTGCGATCCTGCTCGATGGTATCACACAGGATTCCTTTTTCGTGATCGAACTCCAGGTTGCCAATGGATGCGCGACATCGGTGGATACGGACACGATCCTGGTGCATCCCTATCCGATCGTCGATATCGGCTTATCTGTTGATGAAGGTTGCTCTCCGCTGCTCATCGATTTCGGCAATGCGACGCTGGGCAATCCGGAGACCTGGGCCTGGGACCTGGGTAACGGCGTCATGTCCACGGATTCGATCCCTCCGCCGCAATCGTATACCACGCCCGATGACAGTGATTCGACCTATGTCATCCTACTCATCTCGACCAACGCGTGTGGAGCCGATACGGCTGTTGAATTCCTGACGGTCTATCCGCCTGATGTGACGGCATTCCTTCAAATGGATACCACGGGTGGTTGTCAGCCGCTCGAGATCCGGCCTGTGTCCGTTTCGTCGCCGGGCGCCGTGATCGGGTGGCAAGTCATCGGACCTGACGGGCAGGTCACAGGCAGCAGTGATATCGCACCCGTCTTCACGCTGGACCAGCCCGGCGTACACACAGTCATCCTGTCGGCCTCCCGATGCGGAGCCGATTCCGATACCGCGCAAGTGCGGGTGCTGCCCGCGCCTCTGCTGGATTTCAATGTGCCGGCCGTCGTGTGCGAGGGCGACCCGATCCTGATCGAGAACCTTTCGGCCGATATCACCGGCATCCTCTGGGATTTGGGCAATGGCCAGCAGAGCACGGCATTCAGCCCCGTGGTCACCTATGATGCGCCGGGAACGTATACCATCACCCTGACCGCCCGATCGCTGGTCAATGATTGCCCGGCGGTTAGGTCCACATTGGTTACTGTGCGTCCGAAGCCACTGCTCAGCATTGACGCCGGTCCATATGCAGGTTGCCCGCCTGTCTCGATCAGCTTCGCGAATACCGGCGCGATCGACCTCAGCTATGTATGGCAGTTCATGGACGGCACGCCGCAATCGACCGAGTACGCGCCGGATCATGTGTTCACGGCCACGGGCCAGTATGGCGTGGCGGTTTACGCGTTTGATGACGCGGGCTGTATCAGCGATACCCTGGTGATTCCGGTGACGGTCTTCGACGTCCCGATCAGTGCGTTCACGGTCCCGGACCAGCGCTATTGTGCGCGGCATGATTCGATCCTGGCGGACAATCTGTCGACCGGCGCCACCGGGTACACATGGCTGCTCAACGGACAACTTGCCGGGACGGATCCGCTGGCCTTGCTGCCGGATACGCCGGGCGTGTATGCGATCGACCTGATCGCGGAGAACGGATTCGGTTGCCGCGATACCGTTTCGCAGTCGATCGATGTGCTGGCATCGCCGGTGGCTGCGTTTGCCATCGATCCCGACGCGGGATGTGCGCCGCTTGGCGTGGTCTTTGAAAATATGTCGACCTACAGCACCGGGTATCTGTGGGATTTCGGGGAAGGGAACACCTCGGTGAATGTTGATCCTGCATTCACCTACGTTGACGACGGGCAATACAGTGTCCTGCTCACCGCCGTCAATGCCAATGGTTGTCCGCAGGACACGGCATCCGTGCTGATTGACGTCTGGCCGGTGCCGGAGGCAGCCTTCACCTTCGCGAAGGCCATGACCTGCGGCGTACCGGTCGATGTGCAATTCGACAATGCGTCGGCCGGCGCGCTGGACTATGCGTGGGAATTTGGCGACGGGGGTGCATCCGTTGCAGCGGAGCCTGTGCATACCTATGCTGCAGCCGGCGCGTATGGCATCACCCTCGTCGCGACCAATGCATTCCTCTGCCGGGATACGGCGAGTGCGATCGTCGACGTCTATGAGCAGCCCATCGCCGACTTCATCCTCCTGGAGGACCGGGTCTGCCAGCGTGATACCGTCTCGCTCATCAACAATTCGCTCCATGGCAATGCGTATTACTGGTATCTCGACGGTGACCTGGCCGCCGAGACGACCGACCATGCTTTCGTCGCGGAGGAAAGCGGCACGCACACCGTCACCCTGGTCGCCGAGTACAATGCATTGTGCCGCGACACCTTTACCTGGACGCAAGCCTTCGAAGTTTTCCTCTCGCCCACGGCGGATTTCACCTACGAGGCCGACCTCGACCCGCAGATCATCGGCGACGTGCAGTTTACGAACCTCTCCTTCCAGTACGAACGTGTGTTATGGGATTTCGGCGACGGTCAGTCCTCGACCGAGGATGATCCGTTCCACGAATATGACATCAACCGCGCGGTCGAGGTCTGGCTGTATGCGTACCATGACAACATGGGTCGCTTTACCTGCGTCGATTCCGTGCGCAACGAAGTCGACCCCGAGTGGATCACCACCTTCTTCGCGCCGAACGCCTTCAGTCCGGACTACGGGGAAGAAGGTGTTCGGGTGTTCAAGCCTGTCGGCATCGGCCTCGCGGACTATTCGATTTCGGTATACTCCCCGTGGGGCCAGCGCGTGTGGCACAGCACGGCCCTGGATGACACCCATCCCGCAGAAAGCTGGAACGGCCGCATCGACAACACGGGCGATGAGTTGCCCCAGGGCGCCTTCACCTGGCTCGCGGAGGTGGAATTCGTCAATGGGGTGAGGAGGGTGTACAAGGGGTCGGTGACGTTGTTGCGGTAGGGTATTCCGGTCCGCATGATCTCCGTCAGATCGCCATGTACTCCTTCAGTTTTTGCATGTACGGCGCGCCGACCGTGACAGCTTCCTTGTAACCGTCAAGAAACAAGGTGTCGTCCTCGTGATTGATGTAGAGCAGCTTGTTCATGTTGACGGCATTGAACCGGCTGATCCGGAGAATGTGGTCGGGCATGGTCTCCATCAGGAGATTAAGGGTCTTGCGGACGATCACAATACGGCCGTCGCTCATGATGAGACGCGTCAGGCCTTCCCCTTTCACATCAAGCAGCAGCACATCAGGCAGGTGGATGCGATGCGTTTGCTGGCTCGACCGGATGAAGATCGAATCCCCGGCCTTGGTGATGGACGCATCGAGGTCTTGTTGCGTCGGGCCGGTCGCGGATATCCGGGACAAGATGCCGGATCGGATGTGCGGATATTCAGTGTGCCAGTTGCTCCAGAACGGCTTGCCGATGATCTTGACGAGCGCGCCGCCGCAGAGGTCGACGGCCTCCGCGGCATACTCGAAGACAGCGTTGGCCGTGATGATGACGACCGGCGGGATCGGGATGTCATGGGCCCGCAACCGGCGGAGGATATCGAAGGCGGTGCCGCCAAACAATTCGATGTCGAGCAGGATCGCATCCGGTTTCAGGTCGATGATGGCATCAAAACCTTGCTCGACATCATCGGCCTCGCCGATGACGGCGCAACCCTCGGTTTGGTTGAGTTCTTCGACCAGGCTGGCGCGGAATTGCGGATCGTCCTCGAGGACCAGGAACCGGATCGTCTTCATGGCAGTTGGGTTTGGTAATTCTTGGGTACGCGGATCACGACGCGCGTGCCGGTCGGTTGGCCTGAGACCGGATCGACCAGGTCTTCGTAGGTCTGTTCGAACGGGTCGGCATTGACCGGATTATAAATGTCGTAAATGTTGCCCAGGAGCCGGAGGCCTTCGCCGGTTGACCGTCGGCCTTTCAGCCGGGCCGCCTCGCGCCCGATGCCGTTGTCCGTGATCACGATGTGAAGGTGACGCGCATGTTCTTCAAACCGGATGGAGAGCCGGCGGTCGCCGATCCGGGGGCGAAGCCCGTGCTCGATCGCATTCTCGACATGGATCTGCACTTGCAGCAGGGGCACGACCAGGTGGCCCCATTGACGGATCGCTTCCGGTGTCGGGAATTCAAGCGAGAAGAACGCGCCATAATTCGTACGCTGGATGGCGAGGTAGTTTTCCGTCAGCCGCATCTCGTCCTCCAGGCTGTGAAACGCTTCGCCGTTCCGGCTGTGCTTGAACACCGTGCCGATGTTTTCCGAAAGCCGGTTAATCACGTCGACGGCTTCCTTGTCCTTGTTGAACCGGGTCTGGATCCAGTTGAGCGTATTCTTGATGAAGTGCGGATTGAGCGAATTCGCCAAGGCCTGGATCTGGAATTGTTGGCGTTCCCGGACCTGCTCGGAGAGCTTGATCTCCACGGCCTGCAGGCGGATCCGGTTCTTGAGCTCATGGCGGGTCATGAAGAAACCGGCCAGGCCGATGGCCGTGGCCAATAAGGCCCAGAACAGGCCGCTTTCTTCCAGCGACCGGGGAACGAGTATCGTGAGCCGGATCCGGTCCTGCTCGCGGTTGTTTTTCAAGGCGCGCACTTCGAGGAGGTTCGCGCCGGCGGGGAGAATGTCGAAGCGGATGGTCATGGCCCGGCCATTGTCCGTCCAGGTCGTATCCTCCGCTTGCCTATCGAGGAACCGATATTCGATCCGGACATTGTCCATCAGGTAGGGCGACATCGTGGTGGAGAGATGCAGGGTGCCGCTGCGTCGGTGACGGGGCAGATTTACCTGATCCAATCCGTTGAGTACGATCACGGTGTCCTCGGGGTAGCCTTTGATCGCTATCCGGTCGGCTATAAGTCGGACTTTCACGGTATCAAACTGCAGCTTGTTCGGATCGATCCGCAGCGCGGCCCGATCCAGCCCGATCCACAGGAAGCCGTTGCGGTCCGTCAGGACGGCATTCTGTTCGGCGCCGCCGCCCGCTCGTGCGGTCGGGAAGTAATAGACCGGCGGATTCGCGGTTTTATTGTCGAAGCCGTTAAGGTCGAGAAAGCCATAGCCCCGTGTGTTGCCGTAGACGAGATAATGGCGAAAGACATGCAGAAGCGTGATCATGCCGCCGTCGATCTCGGGCAGGTTGATCTTGCGCGCTACCCGAACCGGGTTGCTTTCCAGGAAATCAAAGGCCGCCGGGTCGTCGATCACCCGAATGCCGTCCGAGCACCCCATCCACAGCCGTCCCTGCGGGTCAATCGCCGAACTTAGCATCCCGAAGGAAAGGGAGTCTTTCGGTTCATTGACCAGCCAGGTTCGGGCGGTATCGCTTTTCGGATCGTAGACGGCTACGCCCCGCGACCCTCTGCCCATCCATAACCTGCCACGGAGATCCTCGGCGATCGTGAGGACGTTGCCGAGGCGCATGCCTTTTTCCGGGCCGATGAAGGTCCAGGCTCCAGCGCTGGCGGGCGGTGCGGTCGTGATGCCCAGGCCGCGGTCCAACATGCCGGCGGCGACCCGGCCATCTTGCAACGTGTGGAAAAAGAAGCCCGACATATACGACGTCCCGGATTCCAGTGTCCCGCTTGTTTTCCATTGGCCGCCGGAATACGTCACCAGGCCGTGGCGCTCCGTCCAAAACGCCATGTTCCCGCGGGCATCCCGCCAGGATCCGGGGTAGAAGTCCGTCACATGATCCATTGACGGCGGACCGGGGTGTAGCGACCGGCCGTCGAACCGCGCGAGGCCGCCGGTGTAGCCGCCGAACCAGATATTGCCCGCCGCATCTTCATTGAGGCAGTGCAGCGAGATGGGCATATGGTCCATGTCTTCCGTCAGGATCAGCCGCGCCGGATCGACCCGGTACAGCCCGTCGATGGAGCCGATCCAGATCCCGCCGGTCCGGTCCAGCGCCAGGTTCATTGTGCGTTCCGGGCTGGTCGTCGTGGCCAGGCGTTCGATCGAACCGTTCGGCAGGCCGCGGTAGATGTCGATCCGGTTCTTCCGCCTGCCGGGCATCGGTGTGGAGGTATAGGTCAGGACGGCATCCTTTGTGATGATGAATGCGCCGCGACGGCGTGGGGAAAATAAGCTCGCTTGTTCAAGGGGCATCAGGGCTTGCCGAATGCCAAACCACCGGGCGATGATCTCCCAGGCGGTTGACGTCGTCATCAGGTCCTTTCGTTCCCGCCAGGCGGGTGTGATAAGGGATGTTGTGCTGAAAGCCCCTGTGGCTTTGAAGTGGTCAGCTCCATCGATCGTGAGCACGAGGTATTCCGATGACCATGGCGACTGGATCACCTGGAAGTGGCCGTCCCTGATCACTCCAGGTACATTACTGCGTTGGGTCCACGCACCGCTTGCGGTATCGAGCGTGAGGATGCGGCCGGCCGTATCGATGCCGACCATCTCGTCCGGTCCGGCATCGGTCTTGATGAGTTGGATCCCTTTCGCGGGAAAGGCTTTCCAGCGCCCGTCGCGGAAGAGCGTGATGGCCTCCGGATTCTGGAGCACCCACATGCCGCGGCGGTCGTCCGTGAAGTGCTGGCCCGGCGGCCGGATGCCGGTGACCTGCGGGGGATACACCGTAAAGCTCCGCCCATCGAAGGCGACGAGGTCCCCGGACGTGTGCGCCGTCCAGATCCGCCCGGCGCGATCCGTATGCACCTTGGTGACCTCCATGAACGGCAGCCCGTCGGCCACCGTGTAGTGCGTCGTGACATTGACCTGCCCGGCCACGGAGGAAACGAGGCTGCACAGCACCGCCACAAGGCACAAAATCCCGTATCGCGGGTTCATCTGTCTAAAGGTAGGAAAACAGGTCCGGGCCCTTCCTGGCGCTCGCCAAGCCACCCTCCTCGGGGACGAAAGGGGGCCAGGCCCATATAAAAGGGTGGTCGTCCGGGCACGTTTCGTGCGGGAAACGCGGGGTCTTGTGCCCTCAGGCGGCCGCTTCGTGGGTGGAGCGGATTAATTCAGAAGAAATACAGTGAGATTTGGATGCCCCTGAAACCCCAAAAGATTTTTAGGTCTTTAGTTACTTAATAAGAATTTTTTATTGTAATGAATGTCAATATGTATTGATTGAGGTCAATTGTCGATTCACCAAGGTGAGAGTTGCTGAGAATACAAATTGCAAATCTGAAATCGTAGATTATTTTGTGATGATTTATTCGAGCGCAAGAATTTTATACTATTTATCATGCTTTCAATAATTACAAGGACAATTTAAATCAAACAGCAGTGCCGTACACAAACGTAATAATCATTTGCCGACAATTCGTCTTAGGGCCAATTAATTAATTTGATCTTCAGATGAGTACTTGAAAAAAAATTACAATAAATTTATCAATACAGGAAAACAAATGAAATCAGTCGATTGTCATCGAAAATACTATTCAAGCGGAAATCAATCTAAACGTTATCTATAGAGCGAATTGGATAAAATTGGTAAAGCAATGGTGACATATCGATTAAGTAGTTCTGTAATATACGTCCTTTTGAACATATATGGATCTGTTGCTCAGGTGCAACTTGGTCAGTCAATATCAGGTGAATTTGTAGGAGATTTTTTCGGCTCATCAGTAGCGATTTCGGAAAATGGCAATGTTATAGCCTCTGGTGCTTGGGGGAATGACGGAAACGGGGTTAACGCAGGCCATGTCCGTGTCTATACACTTTCTGGAGCCGCATGGGTGCAAATTGGAGACGATATTGACGGCGAAGCTGCAGGGGATGGTTCGGGATTTTCTATCTCACTTTCGGCAGATGGAGCCAAGCTTGCAATCGGTGGCAGGTTAAATGATGGAAATGGGGTTAATTCTGGTCATGTCAGAGTATACTCGTACAATATGGGCCAATGGATCCAAATGGGAAGTGATTTAAATGGTGAGCATAACGGTGACGAATTTGGATATTCTGTTGCTTTATCAGATGACGGGAGTCGATTGGCAGTTGGGGCGAGATATAACGATGGCGGAGGAAATGATTCCGGGCACACAAGGGTGTTTGAGTGGGATGGTACGGAGTGGGTCCAGATTGGCGGCGATATTAATGGTGAAGCTGCTTTGGACCGATTCGGTTCTTCTGTTGATCTTTCAGAGGATGGGGATTTTGTTGCAATTGGTGCCATATTCAATGATGGGGGTGGGACTAATTCTGGGCATGTCAGGATATTTCAATTCAATGGCGCTGAGTGGACGCAGGTGGGGTCTGACATTGATGGCGAGAATAGTGGTGACAATTCGGGTGAAAGCCTTTCAATTTCAGCAAGTGGAAATGTTGTAGCTATTGGCTCCTTTCTCAATAGTGGAAACGGGACATCAGCCGGCCATGTTCGAATATTTTCCTTTAACGGGACGAATTGGATGCAAATGGGAGATGATATTGATGGGGAGAATCCTGGGGATGCCAGCGGCCAACGTGAGTCAATAAGCCTGAGCGCGGATGGAACACAAGTTGTGATTGGCTCCCGGCATAATGATAATGCTGGTACAAATAGGGGCCAAGTGAGGATTTTCAGGTGGAATGACACAGAATGGTTGATGATTGGCGAGGCAGTGTATGGCGAAACAAACAATGAATCGTTTGGTGCTGCCGTGAAGATCTCAAGCAATCAATATCGCATGGTGGCATCTGGCGTTGGATATAACGAGGGACAAGGGGTTGTTCGAGTTTTCTCTATAATTCCTGGTTGCACAGATTCCTTGGCCCACAATTTTGATCCAGCAGTGTCGATTGATGATGGGAGCTGTGAGACATGTTTTGATGGAGTGGTTAATGGTGATGAGGTTTTTCCTGATTGTGGCGGAGTACTTTGTGGGCCATGCTTTGAAGGTGTCCCAAGGGTGTATTGGACAAGTTATACGTATGATGCATCAATTCAAAGAGCTGAGCTTAATGGTGAAGGCCTAGATACCTTAGAACAGAGTGGAAGTCCAGGTTATTTTGAGTTTGACTATTTCGAGGATAAAATTTATTGGATTCAGGATCAAGCCGTACATCGTTCAGATCCCGATGGCTCTGATCAGGAAATATTTTATAATGATGTGAGTTGCAAGTCCGTGGCAGCCAACTCAGCCGATAATCAAGTTTATATTGCATGCAGTAGCAACTTTCCTTTTCCGGATGTCATTATTTCGTTGGACACATTAGGCGGGAATCTCCAAATCGTCTATGAGGCGACGTCTACCAATACTGTGAGTGACTTGGAAATTGACTTAGTCCAGCAACAGCTCTACTGGACTAATCCGACTGATGGTAAAATTACCCGATGCAACTTTGATGGGACTGGTGTTACGGACGTTATCAGTGGCTTGGACTATCCTAATGATCTTGAGATTGATTATGTTCATGGTCGGTTGTATTGGACTGAGTTGGAAGGTGAGTTAATAAAAAGCTCGACCCTGGACGGCAATGACCTGCAGGTTTTATTGGACGAGGAAGATCAAATTCGTGCTATAGGATTGGATCCATACAATATGAGGCTTTACTGGGCTCAACTTGTCGCAAGCGGCGATGAAATAATCTATAGTGCCAGCATTGACACGAGTATGGTTATGCATGTTTTAGCGGACACCATGATTTACATTTCGGGACAGTATCAGGTTCAGGATATTTATATCGCTATAGCTGGACTGATTGAGATATTGGGATGTACAAATCCAGGGGCGCATAATTATGATCCAAATGCCACATCTGACGATGGAAGTTGCGAGACGTGCTATGATGGCATCCTTAATGGCGACGAGCTAGGCATTGATTGCGGTGGAGTTCTCTGTCTTCCGTGCATTTATGGTTGTACAGATCCAGGGGCGCATAATTATGATCCTATGGCTAATGTTGACAATGGTAGTTGCGAGACATGCGAGGATGGGATTCGAAATGGAGATGAAGTGCTAGTTGATTGCGGAGGCATGACGTGTTCATCTTGCTTTCAAACATGCCTGCCAGAAGGTTGGCAAAACATGGAAATAGATGCGGTGTTCGATGTGGATTCAGGTATCGATGGATGTGTATTTGTTGCCGCTGGGAATATTGGTGTTTTGAGATGGAATGGGTCGGAAGTAGACACATTCTCGCTTCAAGATCCAAATGGAAATGTGGAGGGAGTAGCCCAGAATGAACAGGGCGGGATACTTGCATTTGGATACTTTACTAATGGATTTGGCGTGTCCGGTGCAAATTCAATCGCCCGCCCCGGCTCAGGAGCCGGACGTATCGACGCA
>CAYMLN010000033.1:7206-10983 GCA_964391045.1 uncultured Saprospiraceae bacterium | reverse complement strand
ACTTCGTCTCGAGCCAGGGCCACTGGACGAGCGGCGTGACCGTGGTCTGCAACTGGTCAGGGACGACCGTATTGGCGATCCACACGATGGCGACAACGGCCATTGCGGCCAAGGCGATCGAGGCCTTTGCCCATGACGAACGTAAAAAGGGAATAGGTTGGGACGTGCTCAACCCGGATCAGCCTCTGAGGTTCTTGTAATACTTCGAGTTGATCCAGAGCAGCCCGAACGACTCGCCATCTTCCTTGGCCACTTTCGCGTGATGGGCGCCGTGTGCGCGCAACACCGCCCGCGAGTATTTGCTGTCCAGTTGCTTGAACCACTTGAAGCGGCGATGGATGTACACGTCGTGGATCAAGAAGTAGATCGCGCCGTAGATCGTGATGCCGACGCCGATCGGGAGGAGCCAGGTCACGGAGGTGAAGCTGCCGAGGAAGAGGCACAGGATGCCGGGCGTCGCAAAGACCAGGAAGAACAGGTCGTTCTTTTCCCACCAGTTGCCCGACAGGTGGTCTTTCTTGTGGTGATCGGCATGCCAGCTCCACAGGAAGCCGTGCATGATGTACTTGTGGGCGAACCAGGCGACGAATTCCATGCCGAACACGGCGCCGAGGCAAATGAGGATGAAGGTCAGGACGCTCATCGAAAAGGATTTAAACGCGGGTAAAGATATAACGCCGTCAGAGCATGTTCAGTTTCGCCCGCACCGACGTCCGGAAGAGGAGCATCAGCTTTTCGGGGTCGGAAACGCGGATCCGGCGGTCCTGGACCACATGTGCCGGCGTCTGGCGGATCTTCTTGAAGAGCCGCAGGTAGTAGCGGTAAGCCAGGTACACGCCAAAGCGGGCCTTGGCCGGCAATTGGAGGATCCCTTTGTAGCCTTCCTTGAAGTCGGCCTCAATGTCCTCCTCGATCTTGCGTTTGTCCTCCGGCGTGAAGGCGGAAAAATCGACGCCGGGAAAGTACACGCGTCCCCGGTCCTCGAAATCCGACTTGATGTCGCGCAGGAAGTTGATCTTCTGGAACGCCGCCCCCAGCCTTCGCGCAGGGCCTTTCAACCGGTCGTAGAGGTCTCGGTCGCCGGCGCAGAACACGCGCAGACACATCAGGCCCACCACTTCGGCCGACCCGTAGATGTATTCATTATAGCCTTCCGGCGAATAGGCTTGCTTCGACAGGTCCATCTCCATGCTGTCGAGGAAGGCCTCGATCAACGGGCGTTCGATGCCATAGTCGGATACGACCTTCTGGAAAGCATGCAGCACGGGATTGAGGCTGATGCCTTCCTCGATCGCCGTGTAGGTGTCGGCCTTGAACTTGCGGAACAAGGCTTCCTGCGGATAGTCGTAGAAGGTGTCCACGATCTCGTCGGCAAACCGCACGAACCCGTAGATGGCATAGATGGGCGGCCGGAGAGAGGGATGAAAAGCCCGGATGCCCGCCGAAAAAGACGTGCTGTAGCGGCGCGTGATGAGCGCGCTGCATTCTTCGCAGGTCGAGTGGTAGAGGTCAAACATGGCGCTTCATGACTTCACGGGCGGCGACCTGGCCGGAGATCAGGGCAGGTGGTACGCCCGGTCCCGGTACGGTCAATTGCCCGGCAAAATAGAGATTATCCACTTTTGCGCTCTTCATTTTCGGTTTGAGGAAAGCCGTCTGCATGAGCGTGTTCGCCAGGCCGTAGGCGTTGCCGCCAAAGGAATGGTAGTCGGCCTTGAAGTCCTGGATGCAATAGGAGCGCTTGTAGACCACGTGCGGCCGGATCGATTGCCCGGTCAGCAGCTCCATGCGGCCGATGATCTCGTCGAAGTACCGGTCGCGGATCTCCGGCGTATCCTCCAGGTCCGTGGCGATGGGGATGAGCATGACGAGGTTCTCGTGTCCGGCCGGGGCGACATCGGGATCCGACACCGAGGTGATCGAGGTGTAGAACAACGGCGCCGAAGGCCAGGACTTTGTTGTGTAGATCTCTTCAGCGTGTTGCCCGAAATCGCGATCGAAGAAAAGCGTGTGGTGCACGACGCCCGAAAGTTTCTTGTCGAGACCGACGTAGAAAAGCAGGCTGGAGGGCGCCATGGTCCGTTTGGCCCAATACGATTCGGAGTACCGGCGATACGGGGCGGGGAGCAGGTTTTGCTCAGTGTGGTTATAGTCGGCGCCGCTGATCACGACATCGGGGGTGAAGACCCGACCGTCCGCCGCGTGGACGCGCTTGATCCGGCCGCCGTCGACCTCCAGCCGATCGACCTCGGTGTTGAGCTCGAAGCGCACGCCGAGTTCCCCCGCGAGACTCACCATCGCCTTGACGACCTCATGCATGCCGCCGCGCGGATACCACGTGCCAAGCACGAGATCCGCATAGTTCATCATGGTGTACAGCGCCGGTGTGTTCTGCGGCGTGGCGCCGAGGAAGAGGACTGGAAATTCGAGCATGCGCACGAGCCGGGAATCCCGGAAGAGCGAGCGCACTTCCGCGGAAACCGACTTCAGCAGCTGCATCTTCAGGCCGGCCTTGAGGATCCGCAGGTCCATGAACTCCATCGGCGAGAGGGCCGGCTTGTGCACGAATTCCCGCATGCCGGTGACGTACTTGAACTCCGCGTCGGCCAGGAATTTCTTGAGCTTCGGGCTGCTGCCGGGCTCGATCCGCTCGAAGAGCGCATAGAGTTCGTCCAGGCTGGCCGGCACATCGACGACATCATGCCCGCCGAAGTAGATCCGGTACCCCGGATCAAGCCTGTCCAGTGTGTAGTAGTCTGAAGCCTTCTTGCCGAAGAGCCCGAAGAATTCCTCAAAGATCTCGGGCATCCAGTACCAGCTCGGCCCCATGTCGAATGTGAATCCGCCCTCTTTCAATTGGCGAGCCCGCCCACCCGGGGTGGCGTTCTTCTCCAGGACGGTGACCTGAAGGCCTTCCTTGGCAAGGCAACAGGCGGCGGAGAGGCCGGCGAACCCGGAACCGATAACGATGGCGTGCTTGGACAATTCGACTTTTGTTTAATGAATAGGTCAAACCGGTAAACAACCTAAATAGTTTACAAGTCGAGTTGCGCGTGCGGGCATGTAAAAGTAAAAGCCCCGGACGTGCTTATCTGCCTGTCCGGGGCTTTTTTTAAAAATTCTGTGGGATCAACCCTGCGGCGGGGCGCCTGCCGGGGGAATATAGTCGGGGACCATGTTCTTGATCGGCTTCAGGGAGTTGAGGTAGACCCAAAGGTTGGCCAGGTCCTCATCCGACGCCATGCCGATGGTCTGCCACGGCATGGGCGGCATGATCGGCCGCGATCCCTCGATGCCTTTGAACAAGCCCTTGCGGAGGGCGGTCTTGAAATTGTCGAAGGTCCAGTTGCCGATGCCGGTCTCGTCCGGCGTCAGGTTGGCCGTAAACGAAGTGCCCCACGGGCCCACGGCGGCCGTCAGGTCCTGGGCCATGAGCGCCCATTGGCCGGGAGCGGTATAGGCCGGATCCGGCATCTGGGGCAGCGGGCTGCCGGCCGGGTGACCCGATAGCAGGCGGGTCGTGTCCAGCATCGGTCCTTGCGCCGTCATGACTTTCGGGGTGTGGCAGTCATGGCAGCCCATGGTGTAGGAGAGGTATTCCCCGCGCTTGACGGAGTCGGCATGGGTCATCACCGGGACGGCGACGGAAATGTTCTCGGGCTGGCTTCCGACCTGGCAGGCCAAAAAGAAGCCTGCCCCCAGGAAGAGGAGGAGAAAAGTGGTGGGTTTCATCTTGATGGAGTGGTTAGTGATTGAAGGTGATGCACCGTTGTGCGC
>CAYMLN010000033.1:1818-7196 GCA_964391045.1 uncultured Saprospiraceae bacterium | reverse complement strand
CCACAACGATGCCGTTCACGCTGAATTGAAGTTTTCGGTCGACGAGTGCCAAAAAAAGATGGATGTATTGTCATTCGGGCGGGCCGGCCGCTTCCGGATCGTGGGAGTCGTCCAGCCGTAATGAATCGGGGACGGGTTTCGTGGACTTGATGCCGAGGGCCCGCAGCTTGCGCGCCTGCTCGGCCAGGTTGCCGCGGCCTTCCCGAAGCTGCTTCATGGCCTTGGCATAGGCTTCATGGCTTCGGTCGATGTGCCTGCCCACCTCCTCAAGGGTTTCCGCAAAGCCGTGGAATTTGTCGAGCAACTTTTCCCCCTGCCGTGCGATCTCCAGGGCATTGCGGTTCTGGTGTTCACGCTTCCACAGGTCCGCGACGATCTTCAGCACGGCGATCAGGTTGGTCGGGCTGACCATCAGCACCCGGCGCGCGTAGGCATAGGCCCACAAGTCAGGATCCTTTTGGATGGCCAGGAGGTAGGCCGGTTCGACCGGCACGAACATGACCACAAAATCGAGGGTGTTGGCCAACGTCTCGTATTGTTTCCCCCCGAGCTGGTCGACGTGCGTGCGCACGGCCTGGAGGTGTTGTTGAAGGGCAATGTCGCGCACCGCATCGCTGTCGGCATCGTGGTAGCGCGCATACGCGTTGAGCGACACCTTCGCGTCGATGATGATGTTGCGGTCATCCGGCAGCCGCACCAGCACATCGGGGCGCAGCCATTGCCCTTCATCCGACCGCATGGCGGCCTGGATGACATACTCCCGGTCGCGTGTCAGCCCGGATTGCTCGAGGATGCGCTCGAGGACGGTCTCGCCCCAGTCGCCCTGCACTTTCGACTGCCCCTTGAGCGCGGAGGCGAGGTTGTTGGCATCCTGACTGATGCGCGCCGTGCTATCCACCAGTTCCTTCACCTTGGCCTCGAGGGAGAACCGCTCCTTGGATTCCCGGTCATAGGTCTCCTCGACTTTCTTTCGGAAACCGTCGATATTCTCACTGAGGGGTTTCAGGATGGTCTCGAGGTTATCCTTGCTCATCTGCGTGAATGCCGTCGTCTTCTCCGTGAAGATCTTCTGGGCCATGTGCTCGAATTCGATCCGCGTCTGCTGGCGCAGGGCTTCCATCTCCGCCTTGTGCTCGGCCATGCGGGACAGTACTGCTTCATGCTGCGCTTTCAGGTGGACCAGTTCGCCATGTTGCCGGTGCAAGTCTACTTGCTGTGCCTTGTTGGTCAGCGACTCCTGGTCCAGTCGCGCGACATGATGATCCAGCATGCGCTGCTGCGCGGTCAGCTCGGTCTCCAGTGCGGAGATGCGCGCCAGTCGCGCCGCCAGCTCCGCGTCCTGGGCGGCCGTGCGTTCCTGCAGCGCTGAGGCGGCAGCCTGCTGGTGGCCGAGTTTTTCCTCGGCGATCCGGAGCGCGGTCTGCGCCTCCTGTTGCAACCGCCGGGCGTCATCCAGGTCCGTCCGCGGGACGAAGGTCGACCGGTACGTCGCGCGCATCAGGAGGTACACGACCAGGGCGGTAACGAGAAAGGTGATGAGTACAGGGATCAGGTCCATGCCTGCAAAAGTCCGGTTTTACATGCCGCAATGGTTTCATTACCCCCGCTCCGGGCAATTCTTCCGTAATCCCGATCTTGCCGCTAAACGACACACGCTTTATGGACAACGCCCTGCGCCAGTTCGGACCGGCGCTCGAACAGGCTTACGCCTCAGCCCTGGAGACGCTCTCTGCCGTTGATGCCGCGCCGGTCGGCGCGGCCTTCGACTACGCCACGCTCAAGGCGCGCTGGCCGCAGGATCTTCCGCAGTCGGGGCTGCCCCCGGAGCAGGTGGTCCGCGAGCTGGCGGATGCCGCCTGGCCGGGACTGAGCATGAACCAGTCGGGGCGCTTCTTTGCCTGGGTCATCGGCGGTACGCATCCCGCTGGGTTGGGCGCGGATTGGCTCACATCGGTATGGGACCAGAACGCGGGTGCATATGCCTGCACACCGTCCAGCCTGATCGCGGAAGAGATCGCAGGCGAGTGGTTGAAGGCCTTGCTCCACATTCCGCAGGAAGCGGCTTACGCCTTCGTCACGGGTGGCCAGATGGCCAACTTCACGTGCCTGGCTGCCGGGCGCAACAAGTTATTCCACCACCTCGGCTGGGATATCGAGCGGGACGGGTTTTACGGCGCCCCGCGGATCCGCGTGATCGCCGGCGCCTACCGGCATAGCACGGTGACCAAGGCCTTGCGGATGCTCGGGTTCGGCAGCGACCGGACGATCCTCGTGCCGGCCGACGAGCAGGGGCGCATCATGCCGGACATGCTGGAGCAGGCGCTCCTCGAAGAACCGGACGTACCGGCGCTCATTTGCCTGCAGGCCGGGGAGATCCACACGGGGGCGTTCGATGATTTCGCCCGCATCATCCCGATGGTTCGGCGGTTTCCGGCCTGGGTACACATCGACGGGGCCTTTGGCTTGTGGGCGTCGGCGTGCCCGGAAAAGGCCCATCTCATGGCGGGTGCGGAAGATGCAGATTCGTGGGCGACCGATGGGCACAAGTGGCTTAATGTCCCCTACGACAGCGGCTATGCCTTCGTGGCGGAGCCGGAGCACTTGTTCAGGGCGTTCGCCCAGCAGGCCGATTACATCCGGCAGGACAACGTGGGCCGCGACGCCAACCACTGGAATCCGGAACTGAGCCGCCGTGCGCGGGGTTTCGCGACCTATGCGGTCATCCGCGAACTGGGTCGGGACGGCATTGCCGAGCTCGTGGCGCGCAATTCGCGTTACGCCCGCGCGATCGTCGAGGAAGCCGCGCGACTGCGGTATGTCGACGTCCTCGCCGAGCCCGTCATCAACCAGGGCGTTGTCGCGTTCCGGCATCCGTCTCCATCCGCCGGACCGGCGATGCACGATGCGTTTACCGAGCAGGTCATTGCCCGCATCAATGCCGGCGGGCGGGCGTTTTTCCAGCCGTCGACGTTCAGGGGCAGGCGATGCATGCGGATCTCCGTCAGCGGTTGGCGGACGACGGTAAAGGATGTGGAGATGACGGTCGCGGCGATCGCGGAAGCACTGGATGTGGAGGTCACGGCCGCAGGCGGTGTTTGATGCCTGACATTGGCCGGGTCACTTTTTGCGGTCAGGGCAATCCTTGCAGCGCTTCTTGCCCGGCTTCTTGTACTTCTTGCAGCACTTCTTCTTGTTGCAGCGCAGCCGCGGCCTCGTCCCGGACGGAACGTCGATGATGGGAAGTGCGATAAATGTGCCGGTCATGACTGGCTGCGAATTTATGGCGCGGGAAAATATCCCGTTTAGGGAATGATCCGCTCCCCGTTGAGATTCGTCGACAGCACCTCGCTCATGTAATCGAAGAACGGACGCATGGCCTCAAAGGTCTTCAGGACTTCTTTCGGGAAGCCGGGCCGCAGCACTTCGTCGTCCGTGAAATTGCGGCGAACGAGGAATTGCTTCATCCGGATCAGGTCGATCGCAGGATGATCGCGTTCGAAGCCGGCCGGCGCGGTCTTCAGCGATTCGCCTTCCAGTGCGCCGAAGTTTTTCTTGAAGGTCTTGTCGGCCGTGATCTTCCGGAGCGCCGTGTCATCTGCGGCCAGCTCCTCGCGGATCCGCTTCAGGTCCTGCGGGCTGGGGTCCCAGAATCCCCCGCCGACGAAGCTTCCACCGGGCTCCAGGTGGAGGTAGTAGCCGCCGCGCAGGTCGGGCTTGCGGCGTTTGAACGACATCCCCATGTAGGTCTTGTAGGGACTCTTGTCGGTCGAGAAACGGGCGTCGCGATAGATCCGGAAGAGCTTCGCCTCCTCGAGGTGATCGGTCTTTTCCAACCCTGCACGCAGGTCTTCAAGCACGGTCTTGAGATTTGCCTGGATGCTGTCAAAGCGGTCCTTGCGGGCCTGGAACCACTCGCGCGTGTTGTTCCGGCCCAGCGCGGTGAAGAAGGGAAAGAAATCAGGCGTGACGGCGTGCATCAATTGATGATTGAGGTGGGCGATCAATTTGGGATCGTATCGATCTTTCCTTCCGGCCGCAGCCGGATGGTCATTTCCTCATACGTGCGCGGGTCGACGATCACGTGCGGCTTTTGGTCGAGCAGGATCTCGGGATTGTTCATGCCCAGCTTGATCCGGCAATAGTCGCGGAGGGACCACCGGTTGACGAAGATGGTGACGGTCTGCTCATACGTGACGGGATCGAACACGATGCTCGTGTCCCGGATCGTGACGGAGTCCCGGTCGATGATGGGGCGTTGCATCTGCTGCTGCATCAACGCGCGCTCGCGTTCCGCGCCGGGGCCGGGGATCTGGCCGATGGCCGGGCCGATGCCGAGCATCATAAGCACGATAACAACGGTCGTGGGGGAGGGGAGGATGGACTTCGTCATGACAGATGGATTTGTCCTGCACCGCAGGCCGGTGTCTTGTAAAAATAACAAACCCCGGCCGATCCGGGCACTCACCGGACCACCGGCACGGGCCGCTTATGGTCGTCGATCGCGACGAGGGTGAACAGGCCCGAGATGGCCTGCTCCCGCTGGTCGGCGTACATCTGCTCCACAAAGATGTCGATTCGCACCTTCAGGCTCGTGCGGCCGACCTCGACGACACGCCCGACGACCTCGATGATCGTGCCCGCGGGGATGGGATGCGTAAAGTCGATGCGGTCGCTCGAGACCGTCACGATCTTCTGCCGGCTGAAGCGCGTAGCGGTGATGAAGGCGACCTCGTCCATGAGGTGCATGGCGCTGCCGCCGAAGAGCGTATCGTAATGATTGGTTGTATTGGGAAAGACGGCCTTGAAGATCCGTGTCTCTGATTGAAGGATCCTTTCCTCGAGGGTCATGGCAGTATGCGTTTGCCGCCAAAGATAACCGGGCGAAGCGTCGTACTTTCGGGCCATGGCCTGGCTTGATTTCAACACGACACCGCATCGCCGCCTCCGCGACGGGATCCACGGGGCGATTCACCATTCGGAGCAGTTGACCTTCGCCCGCATCGTCCTCGAGGAGGGGGCGGTCCTCCCGGAGCACAACCACGTGCATGAACAATGGACGCATATCCTTGCGGGGCAGATGGAATTCACGATGGATGGGGAGACCCGGATCCTCGAGCCGGGCATGGCGGTCTTTATTCCGTCGATGACCCTTCACAGTGCCCGGGCACTCACCCGCTGCGAGGCGCTGGACTGCTTCCTGCCCGTCCGCGAGGATTTCAAGGCCCTCGAGCCCGGGACGGAACGTTGACCGGCGGAGGAACGGCCACAAGGCCGGTCCGGAAAGGGCCTGAATCCCTACCTTTGCCCGCATTCAACTGACCTGACCATGTTTACCATTCCCTATAAGCTCAAGATCGCGATCATCCTGGTCGGCATCC
>CAYMLN010000033.1:0-1808 GCA_964391045.1 uncultured Saprospiraceae bacterium | reverse complement strand
CTGATGTTCACCGCGGGCTTCTGGTACGGCTTCCCGTTCCTCCTCATCGGCCTCGGATTTCTGGCCACGTATATCCTCCTTGGCACGGTCCAGTCCGCCGCCCAGCTTCTGGAGCGGATGCAGTTCGTCGAAGCCGAGGAGCGGCTGAAATGGACCCTCTGGCCCAAGCTGTTGTATGTGACCAACCGGGCGTTCTACTACATCATGAAGGGCAGCATCGCGGCCAACCTCAACCGGCCGGACGAGGCCGAAGGGTATTTCGAGCAGGCCAAGAACCTCAAGCTCCCGAGCGACAACGAGCGGGCGCTGGTCTACCTCCAGCTGGCCAACATCAAAGCCAACCAGGGCAAGTGGACGGCGGCCAAGGCCTATTTCCAGCAGGTCAAGAAGCTCAACGTCACGGAAAACATGCTCAAGGACCAGATCAAGCAGTTCGAGAAGGCGATCAACCAGAGCGGCAACATGGTCCATCTTCGGTCCGGCCAGGGCATGATGCCCGGCGGGAAGCGCCGCCGCCCGAAAATGCGGTAGGCCGCCGGCCCAACTTTTCGGGCTAATCGCTTCATTTTTTGTGAAATAACGCTATCTTTGCCCTCCGTTTCAGTAAAACGTTCTTTGCGAGATGGATATCCTGGGCGCATTCCGCATCCCCGTCTCGGCCCTCCGGGCCGACGAGACGGCGTATTCGTGGACCCTGGAGCCGGAGTTCTTCACCACGCTGGATGAGGACCACCCGGCCCCGGACGGCCAATTCCGGGCGAGAATGGTCCTGCACCGCACCGCGGGCGTGACCATGATGGACTTCCTCATCGAGGGGGAGTACAGCACCGCCTGCGACCGATGCACCGCGCCGATCACCCTGCCCGTCGCCGGCGAATACCAGGTCATCGTCAAGACCGGGGATCCCGACGACAGCACGGACGAGGTCATTTTCCTGGACCCGGAGGAGACCGCCTTCTCGGTGGCCCAGCTGGTCTACGACTTCGCCCTGCTCTCCATCCCGATCACGCATCGGCTGGAGGGTTGTGAATCGATGGATCCGTCGCCCTGCGACGCCTCCGTCCTGGATCATCTCAAGAAGTTCGAAGAAGAGCGCCGTTCCCGCGAAAAGGACGGTTCACCCTGGGACGATTTGAAAAACGCATTCGACAATTAAGCGACCATGGCACATCCTAAATCCCGCCTGTCCAAGCAGCGCAAGCACAAGCGCCGGACCCACTACAAGGCAACGGCCCCGCAGATCGCCGTCTGCAAGGAGACCGGCGAGCCCCACGTCTGGCACAAGGCCTACGAGCACAACGGCCACCTCTACTACAAGGGCCAGATGCTGGTGAAGACCGAAGGCATCGAGGACTAAACGGCGATTCCCGCCCGTCCATAAAGGAATAGAGGCTCCCCGGCCATGATCGCCAGGGAGCCTTCTCTGTTTATCCCCGATATTCGCCGGGGCAAAACATTCCGATCCAATGAAAGAAGCTATCCTGACCTACAGCGCCCCCGCGCCCATCGGTCCCTACAGCCATGCGATCCGCGCCGGCCAGACGCTCTACATCTCCGGCCAGATCCCCATCGATCCGGCGTCGGGCAACCTCGTGATGGACGATATCGAGACCGAAACGCACCAGGTACTGCGCAACATCGGGGCGATCCTCGAAGAGGCCGGCCTCACGTATGACCACCTCGTCAGCTGCACGGTCTTCGTCAAGGACATGGGCATGTTCGGCCGGATCAACGCGGTCTACGCCATGTACTTCGACGGCCTCACGCCGCCCGCCCGCGCCCTCGTCCAGGTCACGGACCTGCCGCGG
>CAYMLN010000032.1:0-10985 GCA_964391045.1 uncultured Saprospiraceae bacterium | reverse complement strand
TGCTGCTGACATTCTTCCTCCAGTTCTTTCCCGACCTCGTGAGGGAGGGCCACCTCTTCATCCTCGAAACCCCGCTGTTCCGCGTGCGGGACAAGCAGCAGACCTTCTACTGCTACAACGAGCGGGAGAAGCAGGACGCGCTGAAGAAGTTGCGCGGCAAGCCCGAGATCACGCGGTTCAAGGGTCTCGGCGAGATCTCGCCGGACGAGTTCGGCGCCTTCATCGGCGAGCAGATCCACCTCGAGCCGGTGCTGATCATGGACAACACGCACATCGACGACATCCTGGAGTACTACATGGGCAAGAACAGCCCGGAGCGACAAGAATTCATCATCGAGAACCTGCGCTTCGAGCTCGACGAAGCCAACGGCGAGGCGGTCCCGGTTGTCGCCGTGGAGGAAGCCTGATCCCCGGATCCAGGCTCGCTAATCGCCTTTTTGCCTGTTTTTCAATGGTTTTGCTGCCGATTTGTCATATCCGGCCGCGCAATGCTGCGGGAATGGCAGGAAATTCGGCGTGGAATGGGAATTGACATCATTTTTCCACACACCTTACTGATCAAGCCAGGAGGCTCCAATTATGTTTGAAGACTTTTTCATGTCCAATCCGGTCGAGGAAGGCGAGTTCATGCCGATCATCTCGGTAGAGGAAGATGATGCGCCGGCCAACGGGGAGAAGATCCCCGAGGTCCTGCCCGTCCTGCCGCTCAAGAATACCGTCCTCTTTCCCGGCATCGTCATCCCGATCACGGTCGGCCGGGAGAAATCCATGCGGGCGGTCAAGAAGGCCCACGACACCAACAAGATCCTGGCCGTCCTGGCCCAGAAGGACATGGAGGTGGAGGAGCCCGAGGTGACCGACCTGTGCGAGATCGGCACCGTGGCCCGGATCCTCAAGTTGCTCAAAATGCCGGACGGCTCGGTCACGGTGATCATCCAGGGCATCTCACGCTTCCGGCTCGTGGGCATGGATGCCATCGATCCGTACATGATCGGCCGGATCGAGAAACTGGACTACGTCGTCAACGCACCGAAGGTCGAGGTCGACACGATCATGCGCACCATCCGCGAGCTCGCCGAGAAGATCATCAAGCTTTCCCCGCAACTGCCCGCCGAGGCGGTCGTCATGATCCGCAACATCAAGCGGGACGCGCATTTGCTCGGCTTCATCTCGTCCAACCTCGCGATCGACCACGCGGAGAAGCAGCGGCTCCTCGACATCCGCGAACTGGACGTGCTGGCCAATGAGGTTTTCAAGCTCATGCATAATGAGCTCCAGGTGCTCGAGTTCAAGAGCCAGCTCGAGTCCAAGGTGCGCGTTGACATCGAGAAGCAGCAGCGGGACTACTTCCTCAACCAGCAGCTCAAGACCATCCAGGAGGAGCTCGGGCAGAACCCACAGGAATCCGAGATCCGCACGCTGGTCGAGAAATCGAAGAAGAAAAAATGGGCGAAGGCCGCGCAGGATGTCTTCGACCGCGAGATCGCCAAGCTGCGCCGCATCAATCCGCAGGTCGCGGAGTACAGCGTGCAGCTCAACTATCTCGAGCTCATGCTCGACCTGCCGTGGGAATTGACCACCAAGGACAACTTCGACCTGAAGAATGTCAAGAAGGTGCTCGACGAGGACCATCACGGGCTCGAGGAAGTCAAGGAGCGCATCCTCGAGCACCTGGCCGTGCTCAAGCTGAAAGGCGACATGAAGGCGCCGATCCTCTGCCTGGTCGGTCCGCCCGGGGTGGGGAAGACCTCGCTCGGCAAGTCCATCGCCCGCGCGCTGAAACGGAAGTTCGTCCGCGTGTCGCTGGGCGGCATGCGAGACGAGGCCGAGATTCGCGGCCACCGGCGCACCTACATCGGCGCCCTCCCTGGGCAGATCATCCAGGGCCTGCGCCGCGCCGAGTCGAAGAACCCGGTCTTCATCCTCGACGAGATCGACAAGGTCGGCAAGGATTTCCGCGGCGATCCCTCCTCGGCTCTGCTGGAGGTCCTGGATCCCGAGCAGAACGCCACGTTCTACGATAATTACCTCGAGTTGGAATACGACCTCTCGAAGGTCATGTTTGTCGCCACGGCAAATTCGCTGACGACGATCCAGCCGGCCCTGCTTGACCGTATGGAGATCATCCAGATCAACGGGTACAGTACGGAAGAGAAAGTCGAGATTGCAAAGCGTCACCTCATTCCGCGCCAGCGCAAGGAGCATGGCCTGAAACCGGCCGATGTTCGGCTGCGGGATGATGTGCTGCGGGAGATCATCGACGGCTACACCCGGGAATCCGGTGTCCGCAGCCTGGAGCGGCGCATCGCCTCCGTCATGCGGCATGTCGCCAAGCAGGTCGCCATGGGCGACAAGTACAGCCCGACCGTCTCCGCCGCGCAATTGCCTGACATCCTCGGGCCCGAGCGGTTCGACACCACGATGTATACTGAGGTTCACCAGCCGGGCGTCGCTATCGGCCTGGCCTGGACGCGTGTGGGCGGCGATATCCTGTTTATTGAGTCCAGCTTGTCGCCGGGCAAGGGGAAGCTGACGCTGACCGGCAACCTGGGCGACGTCATGAAAGAGTCGGCCACGACGGCGATGAGCTTCATCAAGGCCAATGCCGAACACCTGGACATCGATCCCGCGACCTTCGAGCAGGTGGATGTGCACGTGCACGTCCCGGAGGGCGCCATTCCCAAGGATGGGCCGTCGGCCGGGATCACGATGCTGACTGCGCTGGCGAGCGCCTTCAAGAAGAAGCCGGTGCGGAGTCACCTGGCCATGACCGGGGAGATTACCCTGCGGGGGAAGGTATTGCCTGTCGGCGGCATCAAGGAGAAAGTCCTGGCGGCGCGCCGGGCGGGCATGAAGCAGGTGATGCTCTCGCAGGCCAACAAGCGCCACGTTGACCAGATCAAGGCGGAATATGTGCAGGGGCTGGAGTTTATCTACGTCGACAAGATGGAGGAAGTGCTCCAGCAGGCGCTGGGACTCTGGCGGTTCTGATGCGGAAGCGTTAAAGGCCTGTTAAAATCCGGCAATCAGCCGGGCAGCCGCTTCGCCTTGGCGTTATGTGCGGTGAATCTTTACCTTTAGTCCATGAAGACCGGCAAGCATCCTGGCCTTTGCGCCCTTTTCCTCCGATGGGGTGGAGCGATGACGTTGATTCTCGCCATCGCGTTCAACCTCCAGGCGCAGCAGGGGCAGCATGTCATCCAGATTTCGGGTAAAGTGGTGACTGAAGAGAACGGCCGGATCACCTTCATTCCTTATGCTGCGATCGGCGTGAAGGGCACCAACCGGGGCACGTTCAGCGATTATACGGGGTTCTTTTCCCTGCCGGTGATCAGCGGCGAGACGCTGGTCTTTTCGGTATTGGGGTACAAGGAGGCCTATTTTACTGTGCCGGACACCCTGATGCGTGACCGCTACACGGTCTTCCAGATCCTGACCAAGGATACCATTCTCCTTCCGGAGGCGGTCATCTACCCGTGGCCGGATCCGGACAACTTCAAGCAGGAGTTTCTCGCCATGGACGTGACCGACGACCTGGAGGACATTGCGGAGGAGAACCTGTCCGACAAGGCCATGGCCGAGTTGCGCGAGTACCTGCCGTCGGACGGGCCTGAGCACCAGGCCTTGTACCTCAAGCAGCAGGCAAGCAGCTACTATTCGGTTGGTCAGTTCAGGACCTCCAACCTCTTCAATGCTGCGGCGTGGATGGAGTTTATCCAGGCCTGGAAGCGGGGGGATTTCAAGAAGAAAAAGAAGTAGGGTTTAGGCGGGACGGCGCCAGGGGCGTACGTCGTCGAGCTGGGTATGCGTGGGTGTGCCGGGGTTTGGGTATATCGTGGAGGCCAGAAACCTGCCCGGATAGTGTGGTATATTGCAAATATACCACACTATGTATTTTATAACGCATATGTAAGTAGTTGATATTCAACAAGCAAGGTGGATTATTTGCAAGAATGTGCGCCTTTCGGACCGGGAATCGCCATTCCTGGACGACATATCTAATATATTACAAGTATTTATATGCATAACAATTTGTTTATAAACAACTAATTTTGAATAGGCGTCAATAGATTGTCCGATTACCGCCCAGTCCTCCTGGGAAATCAACTGACATCTGATACTGTACACATTATTATATGTTATTATATATAAATAAGAAGTATCCCATTGGCATGTACCGGTCCCCCCTTTTACGGCTTCCAGTTTGGATGGGATGAGTTGATAATGATTATAAAAAACATTACTATTTTGTTATTTATATAAATAACTACTTTATAGTATTTTAAGTATTTGGAAAATACGAATAATAGGATATTCATATTCGTATATATATCTTATTCATTATTTTAAGAAGTAATAAAAATTGAATACGAGGGGCTGATATGCCAGGATCAGCCCGGTTCGTCCACCAATCGCCACGGCTTTTAGGGAACGCGCAGAAGGACGAATATTAAATTATATAAATGTATAAATAACTTTATATCATAATAATAGGTGGTTTTTTAGGGGTTCATTCATTCATATTATAGAAAAGTGGCATGCGTTTTGCTTCATGTTAGCCATCAGGAATCTATGTATGGCGGATTTCCGTCATGCATCAACAGGATCAAACATGAAGACGCTGTATCTCAATGCCGGCGTGACCCCCCGGAGCCTGTCCGTCAGGCAATCCCGGGGCTGGATCGGAGCCCTCTGCCTGCTGACGCTGGCAGTCATCCGCCCCAACGCCCAGGTCACGATCACCTGCCCGCCCACGGTGACCATCTCCTGCAGCACGCCCCCGCTGCCGGCCAATACCGGCAACGCCACCGCTTCAACCAGCTGCGGCCTCCCCGGGGTCAACGTGTCGTACCAGGATGCCGCCAATATGAATGGCTGCATGGGAACTGGCACGATCCAACGGACCTGGACGGCAACGGACGCCTGCGGCTTTTCCGCGACGTGCGTGCAGACGATCATCGTCGAGGACAATACCTCGCCGACGATCAGCTGTCCGCCATTCATGGTGGTCACCTGCGAGACGAATCTCGCCCCGTCGAACCTCGGCTTTGCCACAGCGTCCGATAACTGTACGCCAACCGCCCAGATCCTGATCACGTACACGGACAACACCGCCGGACTTACCGGATGCAACGGCACGGGCACGATGACCCGCAACTGGCAGGCCCGCGACGCCTGCGGCAACATCGCCTCCTGTATCCAGACGATCGTCGTTGTCGACAATACAAAACCTACGCTGACGATTCCGCCCGCTGTTACAGTCAATTGCTCCGATAGCACATCACCTGCCGCACTCGGCTACGCCACGGCATCCGATAATTGCACGCCCGCCAACCTCATGACGGTCCAGTTTGCCGACAACGTGCTCGGACTCAACGGCTGCAACGGGACGGGCACGATCGTCCGCACCTGGTCGGTCGCCGACGCCTGCAACAACGTAACCTTCGGCACCCAGCTGATCACGGTACAAGACAACACGCCGCCTGCAATCACCTGCCCCGCCAATCTCACGATCTCCTGCGAAGCCTCCATCCTCCCGGCCAACACCGGGAGCGCTTCGGCTTCTGACGCCTGCGGCTCCGTATTCATCGGGTACACCGACCAGCCGAGCCTGGGGTGCAACAACACCGGATCGATCATCCGGGTATGGTCCGCCGTCGACGTGTGCGGCAACCTGTCCCAGTGTACCCAGGTGATCACGATCATAGACCAGACCGCGCCGGCCATCACGTGCCCGGCGAACATCACCGTGGATTGCTCAGCCGGCATCGAGCCGGCCGTGACGGGCACGCCCCAAGTCAGTGACAACTGCACGCCGGCCAATGCCCTGCAGGTCACCCACCAAGATATCGAACTGGAACCGCTCGGCTGCAACGGCACGGGGCTCATCCAGCGCACATGGAATGTTTCCGATGCCTGTGGCAACAGCACCAGTTGCGTCCAGCTCATTCGAATTACGGATCTGCTAAAACCAACCTTGCAATGCCCGCCGCCGGCCACCGTCAGCTGCGCTTCGTCCGTCTCACCGGACGCCACTGGCTTTGCTACGGCATCGGACAACTGTACACCGCAGGGGGAGATCGTCATCACGTACAGCGATGACATCTCCGGCCTGTTTGGCTGCAACGGCACGGGTATCCGTCGCCGCACGTGGCAGGCGACCGACAATTGCGGCAACACGAGCACGTGCCTGCAGTTGATCTGGATCACCGATGACGTCGACCCGGTCATCACCTGCCCGCCGAATATCGAGATCAGCTGCTCGGATTCCAAGGAACCGTCCTTCACCGGTTACGCGACGGCGACGGACAACTGCACACTCAACGTCGAGATCAGTTATACGGATACGGAACAACTCACCGGCTGCAACGGGACCGGATTGATCCTGCGCAACTGGTCGGCGCGCGATGCCTGCGGCAACGTACAGACCTGCACGCAGCTCATTACGGTGACCGACAAGACGCTCCCGGTGGTAATCTGCCCGGCCGACACGCTGATCGACTGCGGCATTTACATCAACCCGGATGTCCTCGGCTATCCCACGGGAAGCGACAACTGCACGCCGGCCGACGAACTCGAACTGGCTTACCAGGACGACCTCAGCGGCCTGACCGGCTGTACGAATACCGGCGTCATCCTGCGCACCTGGTTCATGACCGACGCATGCGGCAACACCGGCAGCTGCGTCCAGAAGATCACCATTGCCGACACGATCGCCCCGACAGTCGTGTGTCCGCCTGACGTCGTGATCTCCTGCAACGACGCCACGCTCCCGGCTTCGCTGGGCAGGGCCACGGCGACCGACTATTGCACGGCAAGCCTCTTTATCAAGATCACCTACAGCGATGACCTCAGCCAGGCCGGCCAATGTAACGGTTCCGGCTTCATCTTCCGGTCCTGGACCGCGGAGGACCAGTGCGGTAACAAATCGACCTGCATCCAGACGATCGAGATCGTCGACAACATCGCACCGGAAATCCAATGCCCGGCATCCTACGCCATCTCGTGCGAGGCCGATCGTTCGCCGGATGCCCAGGGATGGGCGCGCGCCACGGACAACTGCACACCGATAGCCAATATCCAGATCACGTATTCGGACGATATCTCCAACCTGACGGGATGTAACAATACGGGCAACCTCTATCGCACCTGGACGGCCACGGACGCCTGCGGCAACACGACCACGTGTGTGCAGGTCCTGACGATCGTGGACACGAAGAAACCCGTCGTGACCCCGCCGGCCAACATCACGGTCTCCTGCGAGGCAGGCCTGGATGTCAGCGTCACGGGCAATATCCAGGCGGCAGACAATTGCACGCCGGGCGCACTCCTCAATGTTGTGATGACCGACGACCTCACGGGTGTCACGGGATGCAACAACACCGGAACGGTCAAGCGCACCTGGGTCGTTACCGACGCCTGTGGCAACTCCGCATCGGTGACCCAGCAGATCCGCATCATGGACACCACGAAGCCTGTAATCTCCTGTGGCGCACCCCTGGTGGTCAACTGCGGCGACTCCGTGGACCCGTCTGTCCTGGGCAGGCCGGAGATCAGCGACAACTGCACCGCGCCGGCCGACATGGACCTCCTCCATTTCGACAATACTGCCGGACTGGTCGGCTGCAACGGGACAGGCACGATCTATCGCACGTGGATCGTCTATGACGACTGCGGCAACTCCAACAGCTGTGTCCAGACGATCGAAGTTGTCGACCAGACCGGCCCGGCGCTGACTGTGCCGCCGTCGATCACGATCAGCTGCGAGTACGAAGACGATCTCGATGAGCTCGGTCGCGCCACGGCCACGGACGCCTGCACGCCGGCATCCGATATCGAGATCTCCTACAAGGACAATGACCAGGGCCTGGTCTTCTGCAATGGCACCGGCATGCGCATCCGCACCTGGAAGGCGACCGACCTGTGCGGCAACAGCACGACCGCCGACCAGTTCATCCAGTTTATCGACACCCTCGCACCCATCTTCTACACGCCGTTTGACGTCGCCATCGACTGCGGGGATGATCCGGTCAACCTGGATCTCACGGGTGAGGTCGAGATCTATACGGACAATTGCGCTTCGACGTTTACGATCGATGTCGCCTGGCATGACGATTTCTCGTCCATCGAGGATTGCGATGGCTCGCCGGTGATCCACCGCGTGTGGACCCTGACCGATCCGTGCGGCAATGTCGCCTCTTCGATCCAGCGGATCAAGATCCAGAACTATTCCATGGGCAGCATCGTGTTCCCCGACGACGTGGAGATCCCGTGTGACGCGGACATGACAAACCTTTCCCTGACAGGCAGCGTGTTCGTTCCTGAGAATGCCTGCGCATACCTCATGGATACGCTGTACTACGTTGAACTCGGGGAAGTCGTGCCTTACCAGTACGCCCGCAAGTGGGTTTGCGTGGATTACTGCGGCCACGAGGTGACGGATACCCAGATGATCTATCTCATCGACGCGGTCAAGCCGGTCCTTGAGGTGCATGACATGGCCGTTTCCTTCGCCGCGACGGATGAAGTGACCATCGGCCTGGACGATGTCATGGTCGAGGTCTCCGACAATTGCGACGGACAGGTTGAGCTGGCAATGAGCCAGACGATCTTCAACTGTACGGATTTCCTCGATTCGCCGCAGGAGGTGGTCACCGTGACCGCCACCGACGACCAGGGCAACGTGACGACAGCACAAGTCATGATCAACCTCGACGGGGGGCTCTTCCTGATGGATTGCCCCGTAGACGTCCTGGTCAACCTCGGTCCAGGCGAGTGCTCCGCCGAAGTGTCCTATACCATTGCCCCGCAAGGGCTGTGCAACCAGGTGCCCGTCGTCGAGCAGATCGACGGCACGGGCCTGACTTCGGGCGACGCCTTCCCGATCGGCAAGACACCGCAGGTCTATCGCATTTCCGACCAACTCGGCTATTCCATGGAATGTACGTTCTATGTTGAGGTGGTCGAGTTCCCCGAGACCGTTGAGTTGGCGTGCAACGACACGCTGCACGTGTCCGTGGCCCTCGCTTGCGAGGCGATCATCACGGCCGATATGCTCCTCGAGGGCGATGAGTACGGATGCTGGGACCAATACGTGATCGAGTTCTCCGATCCGAGCGTGCCATTTAACAACGGGGTGCTTTATGCCGCGCCTTACCTGAACCAGTACCTCGAGGCCTGCATCACGGATCCCGAGACGGGCAACTTCTGCTGCACGCAGCTTCTTATCGAGGACAAGCTCCCGCCGGTGCTTTCGTGCACGGACATCACGCTTGACTGCACCGACGACATCAGCCCCGAGGCCATTCCGCACTTCCCCGTACCCCAGGGTTCCATCGTGACGCCTATCGGCGGCGGCAAGTACCTGGCCACGGGAATCGACAATTGCGGCCCGACCGAGCTTCGATACACGGACAAGGAAGAGGTGCACATGTGCGACGGCGACTATAGCCGGATCATCACGCGCACCTGGTATGCCGTCGACGGCAGCGGCCGCCGCGATACCTGTACGTCCCGCCTGTCCCTTCGCCGCGGCACGATCGACCAGTTCACCTTCCCCGGCGATACGACGATCTACTGCGGCAACGAATGCCTGCGCCCCGACGGTACGCCCGATCCGAACTGCCTCGGCGGCATCGAAGGACCGTTCTGCGGACAATTCTTCAAGGGGTATTCCGATAAGGTGATCGGCTACTGTGGTGGTTCATATACCGTCAAGCGCGAATGGACCCTCGTCGATTGGTGCACCAATACGGTGATCAACCGCACGCAGATCATCAATGTGGAGGACAATGTGCCGCCCGTCATCGACTGCCAGGCGCTCATCGAGGCGCCGTCGACGTTCGGCGACTGCGGCGCGTCCATCCAGGTCTTTCCGCCGGCTGCCTACGACGAGTGCAATTCCACGCCCTTGTCCTATAAACTCAAGCTCAACGGCCAGGTGATCCTTCCGGAAGCCGGAAAATACTACCTGCCCCTGTTGAATATCGGACAGTATACGATCACCTGGGAGGTGCGCGATGCCTGCGGCAACCTGGCGACCTGTTCGTCCCAGATCGACCTGTTTGACAATACCCCGCCGGTGGCCTACTGCGACAAGCACACGGTCATCGCCATCAACAACCAGGACCCGATGGGCGTCGCGCTGCTTCCGGCCACGACGCTCGATGACGGCAGCTTCGACAATTGCAGCGACATCACATTCCGCGCACGTCGCCTGACGAGCTGCATTGATTTCGACTGGACGACCGATGGATTCGCTCACCAGCCTGACGGCAACGTGGACGACAATGACCGTGGCGTACTGTTCGGCGACTATGTCCCGGTAACCTGTTGCGATGTCGGCCAGGGGCCTGTCCTGGTGGAGCTCGAGGTCATGGATGCCCGCGGCAACACGAACTACTGCATGGTCGAGGTAGAGGTGCAGGACAAGGTTGCGCCGACGATGACCTGCTTGCCCGACATCCAGGTGAGCTGCCAGTTCTGGTTCGATCCGGCCTCCCTCGAGGATCCGAACAACCGCACCTTCGGCACGATGATCGATGGTTTCCAGTATCCCGCCAGCGCGCGGCAGCAGATCATCGTCAATGACCCGGATAACCCGAATTACCCGCAACCGCACAACTGGGGCATCGACGGGTACGTGCTGGACAACTGCAACATGGGCCTGGATATCCGCGTGCGGGTATTCGATGACTGCAGCGGCGACGACCTGCCGGGTGATGCACCCGACGGCGCCGTCAAGCTCGTTGAACGTCGGTTCGTGGCCACTGATCCGGCCGGCCGCGTGAGCACCTGCACACAACGCATCTGGGTGATCAACTTCGACCCCTTCTACATCAACGCGAACAACCCGAACGACCCGAACGACGATGTCGTCTGGCCGGCGGACATCGAGGTCAACAATTGCGGGATCCCCGATACGATCTATCCGATCATCCGAAATGACGCCTGCGCACAGGTGGGGATCAATCTCAAGGAGCGTC
>CAYMLN010000031.1:3820-10994 GCA_964391045.1 uncultured Saprospiraceae bacterium | reverse complement strand
TCCTGCTGGTCAAGATCCTATCGAGTGTCATGAAGATGCTGGGGGGCGGCATCCTGGGGCGGGAAGGACCGACGATCCAAATCTCCGGGGCGATCTTCTATGAGATCGGCAAGCGGTTGCCCGCCTGGTGGAAGCCGGTCTCCCCGCAGAACATGCTCATCACCGGGGCGGCCTCCGGCCTGGCTGCGGCCTTCAACACGCCCTTGGGCGGGATCATTTTCGCCATTGAAGAGTTGTCGAAGTTTCACGTACGACACTATCGCGCTCCGTTGTTCATTGCGGTGATCATCGCGGGCCTGACGGCACAGGGGCTCGGGGGGTCCTACCTCTACCTGGGGTATCCCATCACGACCGCGGCGGGATGGCTGGTCTTCGCCGGCATCCTGGTCACGGCGATACTCGCCGGATTTGGCGGCGCGCAGACGGGGGTGTTCCTGATGGGATTCCTGCGGCGATTTGGCGGCCGGCGCAGTCGCGGCGGGCAGTGGCTGCTCGTGTTCGGGTGCTCGATGTTCGTGGCCGCGGTCATCTATTTCTTTGGCCATGATGCCGCAGGTTCGGGTAAACAGGTCATGGAGCGGATACTCTTCACGGATGAGAAGCAAGTCGAATGGTACCTGCCGTTCCTTCGTATCGGTGGCCTTGTCGCCACGTTCGGTTTTGGCGGGGCCGGCGGTGTCTTTGCGCCCTCCCTGAGCATCGGGGCGGCGATCGGGGCGCTGATCGCCGACCTGTTCAGCCTGGCCGGCGGACAGGCCAATGTGCTGATCCTCGTCGGCATGACCGCCTTTCTCACCGGTGTCACCCGGGCGCCGTTCACCGCGGCCATCATTGTCTTCGAGATGACGGACCGGCACAGCGTCATTTTTTTCCTCATGCTCGGCGCCCTGATCGCCTATTCCGTCGCGGGCCAGATCGACCGGCGCTCGCTTTATGACCGCTTGCGGGAGGGTTATGTCCGCGAGGTGAATCCCGGGCGGCCGAACCATTCCGCGGCTGCGGGCTGATCGTGTTGACCCCAGGATGCAGGACGGCCGCTGCGCCGCGGATGATCCCCGGGCGGAATCAAGGACAGCGGAACAATCCTGTTCCGGTCAGGATGTAGCGAACATTCTACACCCGGACCTTCCCGCATTGTGTTTCTTCGGGTCCCTGGTCATGTGGATTCCGTCTACTTTTGGCGAATTCCACACTCATCCTTCCATCGTTTTTCCATGAAAAAGGCATTCTTCCTGACCCTTCTCCTGGCCCTTGCCGGCCTGTTCTCCAGTCCTGTCCTCCTGGCCCAGACCGCGGATCCCACCGCGGCAGCCAGCACCCTGGACGAAAAGACCCAGAAAAAGGTCGACAAGGCCATGGCCGACCTTGAAAAGGACCGTGCCCGCCTCCTCAAGGACCAGGCGCGCTATGAAAAGGACAAGGCGAAATACGACAAGGATAAGTCGCGCGGCAAGCTTTCACCCAACGATATTCTCAAGGCTGAGAAAAAATTCAAGAAAGACCTCGCGGACCTGGAAAAGTTGAAGAAACGGATCAACGACAACCAGGCCTTTCTGGACAAATACAAGCAATGAGGTTGACGGGATAGGCCGATCCGGACCGCTGATCCATGGATGCCGCAAAGGCGTAAACAGCCGACCCGAATCGATCAACCCTGGGCGGCCTCTTCGTCCAGCGCCACAAGCACTTCTGCCGGGGGCCAATCGGCCGTGGCAGCTTTCAGGCGAATGAATTCCTCCAGCAAGGCGATGTGCCGATCCGCGGCAACGCGCTGGTAGGCTTTCCCCATGTTCATCTCCCCTGTGGCAAGTTCAATGCGCTTTCGTCTCGCGTTTTCCTGCCCGGTCCGGAGCGCGATGATGTCCTGCGATTGGAATACTGTCCGCCATGCCGCATACTGTCGCGCCAACCTGTCCCATTCGCGAGCCCGGTACTCCGGGTTGCGAAGCGCAAACAGGCTGGACCGGTCGACGGGCATAGCCCGTTGCCGTGCGGCGTGGAGCAGGGATGTGATGAGGTCCGCTACGCGCGGCCATTCGTGGGCGCGTTGGCGCACGAGGGCGGAGAAAGAAACATCGGGGGCCATATGCACATGTTTTTGACGTTACGGTCCGCATCATCGGGCCACCTTCGCCTGTGCCGGCAGGTTGGCGTTCCGCCGTATCGCGGAAACTCGGGATGCTTTTACAAAGATAGGGCGTCGTTCCCTGGGTCGTCGCGAAAGCCGACTTGCGATATCGCCGGGCACGGCCCTAATTTTATTGACATCACAAACCTATGGTCGTGCTGCCGAAACCATTGCCCCACCCCACTTGGATGACCATGTTGTTTTCACGTTTCGCGTTCGTGCTCCTGGTTCTGATCGGTGTCCGCAATGCCCCGGCGCAAGTGGTCTATGTCGTCGAGTATGCCTCCCAGGCCGATGTCCGATTGTACCGGACGAATGTGCGGTCGCAGGCGGACATCATTGTCTATCCGGTGGCCTATCGCAGCCAGGCCGATGCGGAGAAGGGCTTGTGGTTCGAGGCGACGTATGCTTCGCAGGCGGACACGAAGGTGTATTTCGTGAACTACCGGAGCCAGGCGGATTGTGTCGTGTATTTCGCGTCGTACCGGAGCCAGGCACGGCGCAACGGCTGCTTTCCCGTCCGGCCTGGTACAAGGACTTGGTAACGGGCAACCTCCGGAAATCATGTAAAACAATCCCATCATCGTGTAACAGCCCCATGGATCGGTGCGCGCACTTTTGCCCTATCAAAATCACGTACCACCATGACTACGATCAACATTCAGATTCCCGACATGCAGTCCCCGCACTGCCAGTTACGCGTCACCAGGGCGCTCGCCGCGCTCGATGGCGTCATCATCAACAAGGTCCGGCCCGGTGAGGCGGACGTGACGATCGATCACGAAGCGCTTCGCACGGAGGTCTATGACGCTATCCGCGAAAGCGGTTATACGATCATCGGCGTGGCGGCGGAGCAACCGGCCGGCGAAGGAGAAGCGGTCCGGACCTTCAAGACGAACATCCATTGCAACGGTTGCGCCGCCCAGGTCGCGCCCGGACTCGACGCGGTCGTCGGCGCCGGCCAGTGGCGCGTGGATATCGGCAGCCCCGACAAGGTGCTCACCGTATCCGCGCGGAACATCGACGAGGCAGAGATCCTTCGCGCCGTTCGCGATGCAGGGTATACCATTCAACCGCTCCAAACCCCGGCATCATGATGTGGCGATTCATCCTGATCGGTCTTGCGCTGGCCCTTGTGCGGCCCCTTGCGCTGGCCCAGCCCGATGCCCGGGCGATCCTCGAGGCCTACCTTCCCGTCAAGGATGCCCTGGTCCGGAGCGCCGCGACGGAGGCCGCGAAATACGGCACAGCCCTGTTGACGGTCCTGGACGCCCAGCCCGATTTTCCGGAGAAAGCGGCCTTGATCAAGGCCACGCAATCGCTGGCCCGGGCAACGGATATTGAAAAGCAGCGAACGGCCTTTGCGGACATGTCGGCGCCGCTGTGGGCCGTCCTCAAGCGGGCGAATGTGTCCACGCGCGACCTGTATTACGCCTATTGCCCGATGAAGAAGGCCTATTGGATCAGTGCGGATGCGGCCATCAAGAATCCCTACTACGGGTCGAAGATGCTGACCTGCGGAAACGTTACCGAAAAGCGATTGCGATGACCTTCCGGGCGTGTCCGGGTCAGGGCCTGCCCAACAGCATCTGCTCCAGCGCTTGTCCCTTTCGCCGGGACACCTCGATCGACGTCCCGTCTGTCATCAGGGCCATGTTCGTCTTCGGGTTATAAGACGACAAGCTGCTGAGATTGAGGATCGCCTGCTTGGACACCCGCAGGAACATGCTGTCGCCTTCCAGCATCTCCTCGAAGACCTTCAGCAGCTTTGTCGTGCGGATGCTCTTGTTTCCTTTGAGTTGGAAGCGGGTCACATGGTCCTCCGTGACGATGCTGACGATGTCTGCCTTCTCGACGAAATCGATCTCGCCGTTGACCCGGGGCACGGCCAGTCGGGTTCCGGCCTCGCGCTGTTCCAGCTTGCGCAGCCCTTTTTCCAGCCGGTCGAGGCGGCCGGCGATGTCCGACCGGGCGGAGCGGGCCGCCGCCTTATCGAGCGCGGCGAAGAGCAGGTCGCGGTCCACCGGCTTGACGATGTAGTCGAGGGCGGCGACCTTCAGCGCTTCGTGCAGGTAATCCGCCTCGTAATAACCGGTGAGGAAAATGATGGATCCATGTTCCGGCAGGATGTTCCTGACCTCGTCCAGCAGGGAGAAGACGAGCTTGTCCTGGATGCGGATGTCGAGCAGCCAGAGGTCGGGCTGCTGTTCGGCGATGATCGTCTTCGCCTCCGCGAGGGTGCGGGCCACGCCGCAGACCTCGACCTGGCCGGGATATTCGTTGAGGAAATGGCGGATCACGTTTGCCGCGCTGGGATTGTCTTCGACGATGATGGCTTTCATGGGTTGGTCCTGATGCGGATCGCGACCTCCGTGCCCGCGGGTGCGGCCGGCCGGATGTCGAGGTCATTTTCGATCTGAAGTTCGTTCAAAATCTTCATTCGTTCGCGTGCGAGCGCCATCCCCATCGATGCACCCTTTCGGCGCGATTGCCCCGCGGGTCCGATCCCGTTATCGCGAACGGAAATGTGCAGGTTGGGTCCTTCGCGCAGGCAGGTCACGGTGATCATCTTCTCCGCCGATTCGTCGGTGAATGCGTGCTTGAAGGCGTTTTCCACGAAGGGCTGGATGAGCATCGGGGGGATGAGGGGGTTTTCCTTCCGGAGCGAATCCGGGATGTCGATCACCAGGCGGACCGGCGCTTCGACCTGCATGTTGTTGAGGTAGGCCATGTCCTCGATCACGGACAGTTCCTCCGCAAGCGGGATGAATGCGGCGCGGCCTTCCGCGGCCTTGCCGGCCTCGAGGATCTTGCGGAACACGCGCGAGAGGCGGATGATCATGTCGTTGCCGGCCTGTGCATCCTGTCGGAGGACCTTGTCCTGGATCGCCGACAAGGTGTTGAACAGGAAATGCGGGTTGAAATACGCCTGGATGGTCTGCAGCCGGTTCTTGTACAAATCGGCGTTGAGCATCTCGGCACGACGCGCATTGCGGCGCGCGGCGCGAATGGACGTGATCACGAGCAGCGCGAGCAGGGACGTCAAGATCGCCAGGGTCGCCTGCACGTTGCGCCGGGACAACACAGGAAGTCGTGCATCGATCGATACGGCTGCCTCTACGAACGTGTTGGGGTCGGCCGTATTCCAGGCCGCGCGGACCGTGATCGTGTTGCGGCCGTGCTGCAGGCCGGAGACCAGCAATTCCGCGGCGGATTGCCAGGGTGAAGGTTTGCTGCCGGGCCACACGAATTGATATTGCCAGTTGCGGCCGGAGTGGTCGACCAACATCAGGTCAAGCAAGGCGGCGGAACCCATGATGGCCGGCACGGTCGGCGTGTCCGCAACGAAGGGAACGGGATCCCCGTTGATCCGCCGCACCTTGAGGGCCGGCATCGCATACGCGTCCGGAACCCGGGTCAGGTCCAGCCGTTGGATCCCGGCCACGGAAGGCAACCATACAAACCGATCCTGCGTGAGGCAACTTCCGTTTTCTGACGGCTCGTAGAGGTCGAGGCCGTTCTTCTGGCTGTAGATGTTGAGCAACCGCGCGGATCGTCCGGAGATGTCCAGCAGGTAAAGATTGTTGTTCGATGCACAAGCCAGCCGGTTTCCCGGGAGGATCTCAATCTGGTTGACGCGATGCGTAATGATATTCGGAAGGACGTGCTCAAACGCATCGCTTCCGGGCCGAAGGACCATCAGGCCGCACGTTCCGCCGCTCCACAGGTTGCCCTGCGCATCGGGGTCGAGCGTCACGGCCCCGATGCAGGGCGATCGGCCGTTGGACGCGGCGTACACCGTGGTGGAATGATCCCCCAGCCCGATGCATTCGATCCCGGCCGGCGCGGCGACCCAGAGCTGGCGCTCCGGCAGGATCCGGAGGTCGTTGACATATCCGCCGCCGACGAGGCCGGGTGCGAGCCGGAGCGTATCGGGCGGTCCGTCGAGTGCGGCGGGAAAGCGAAGGACATCCCGTGTGCCAATAAGGACGGACTCGTCCAGGGGGTCGAGGGTGAACGCTTCGGCAGAATGCCGCGTAAAGTGGTGCCCTAGTCGGGATTCACCATGATGCAGCGTAATTGCACCTGTCGTACTTCCCCAAAGGCGATGATGCCGGGTGACCAATGTGTTGGACAATACCTGATTGCCCAGGCCATCCCTGCTGGTGAGGCCGGGAAGGGCATAATGGGATGTTGTCCGGCCGCTTTCATCGACCTGGAAGATGCCCATCTTGTAACAGGCCACGTAGACATCATCCGCCATCCCGGGCGTCACCGACCAGGGATAATCGCAGGCCGGGAAATGGACATCCTCGAGGCCGTCGCCGTGCACGACGAAGAAGCCTTCATCCGAGCCGACATACAACTTGTGATGCGACTCGAGCACGAAGCGCATCGCATTTATCTCGGGCATGATGTCGGGACGGTAATACCCGTCGCGCAGGATGAAAAGCCGCGCCTTGCCGCCATGAAAGCCGAAGTACCCCAGCGGCGCATTGGGTGCGAGCGCCCGCAACAGGCCCGTCTTGTCGTCCATCCTGGCGACATGGTTGAACCGGTCAACGGACCACCGGAAGATGTCCGTTACCGGATTGAGCGACTCGCGGTCCGTGCTATACCGGAGGATGACCATATCCTCCGGCGAGGTGCCGTTAAACTTTAGTAAGCCAAGCTGATGCTCCACCGGGAAGTTAGCGCTGTCGACCGACAGCCGTCGGCTATCAAGATCAAGCGTGATGAGCTGGTTCCGGTCATCCATGAGGTACACGGTGTTCCATGACCGGTATCCCCAGGCCATCCGCAGTGCATATGGGGCCAGTGCGGGAAACACCTCTTCGATATCACGGGACTTGCCCGCTTCGACCAGGACGATGTGGACGCGATGGCGATCCATGAACCATGTTCGTCCGTCGCGGTCCTCGAAGAGTACAAAGGATTCAGGAGAAAGCCCGACATCCGCGATTTGTTTGGAATGACGTCCATCGAACGAATAGGAGCCGGAAGCGGACGAAACGATCAAGCCGGATCCGCCCCGGCTTATCGACA
>CAYMLN010000031.1:0-3810 GCA_964391045.1 uncultured Saprospiraceae bacterium | reverse complement strand
AAATACTCTTCGGCGAGGCGTCCCGTATCCTGCAGCGTGTGCACCGCGCTGCCGTCGAACACGGCCAGGCCGCCCTGGGTGCCGAGCCAGACGAGGCCGTCCTCGTCGACGAAGACGGCGCGCACCTGCATCTGCGGCAGGCCGTTGGCGACGGTGTACTGGGTGTAGGGGAGGGAGAAGGTCATGTCCTGGGCGGACGTGCTGCACAAGCCCAGCAACATCATGCTGGTCATGATCCATCCGGTCAGGAGATCTCGACGCACCCGCGAAAAATAGACTATTTCAAATGTTCCAACTGTGAGCATTGGCAATAAAACTGAGTGGTATGCCGATCATGTGCGGATTATATCCAATCATCATTCAAAAATGACCATTGAATCGGTTATTTATCACGTTGACATACTGGACAATTAGCTTTGAATGCGCGAATTACAACCGTTCACCCCGGAAACCCCAATTGAAGTATACTTTTCGAACCGATTATTTTTCGCCGTGGCTATTGATCTTTTGGTTGCCAGTATCCCCTGTTTACAGCGGTTTTGCGATGTCTAGTGGCAATTGGATCCTTCTCAATGGCTTCCCATCAAATCCAGGTACCGGACAAGTAGGTTCTGCAAGCCCAGTTCGATTGCATACAGCCTTTCTTCCTCGTTTACAGCATCCTCTATGAACAGGTTATGCATTGTATGCAATCGAAGCATGATCTCAAAGTCTCCTAAATCCTTGCACGCCCAAGGGAATAATATGCTTATCAGATCGTCCGTCGCTTTTATTGGAGGCATGGCTGAGATCAAACCTTTCACATAGACGTGCCGGATTTCTTCAATAAGATCATCCGATAGGATGGCCCCGATATACTCGACTGGCTTTCCAGCCAAATCATTTTGACCGGCCTTTTCGACCAACTCGAGGAGCTCAACACATGGCAGGTTGGATCCGCCAGATATATTGACTGTAATAAGCAGCCTGATAGTATTCTCTAATTTTAGCCAGGCGTCGGCGACCTCCCTGAGTGCTTTTCTGCGCATCGTATCATCCTGTAGGGCTGCGACGAGACTTTGGGCAAGAACCACATTTGCTTCGAGCAAGTCTCTTGCTAAAAGAGATTCTTCATCACCGCCATCATTCGGAAAGAGTATTTTTTGAGGTTCAAACCCCAGTTCAAGATGACGATTGCTGTGTCCGGTCAGTTCTTCCACCAGGCTTGCGAGGAGCAAGTCCCGAATCCCGGCATTTGGCAAAGCAGCCAGCGCAGCCGGGATGGCGGGCTGATTGTCAGGAAGCGCGAGGATGTAGCCAAATGTCTTGATCTGCAATCGGTTTCGGCGCGGCAGGATAGGATCCCATGTTTCTGCAAGATGGACGAGCAAACGATGAGCAACGTCCCTTTCTTCTATGAGACAACGCAAGTATACAAGTCGAAGAAACAGGTCATGCGTGATGGAGCCGTGATCGTGGCTCTCTAATGCCGCATAAGCCAGTTCCGCACAATTTCTGGCCAGATCATGGTTTCCTTTATGAAAGGATCCATGCGCCATCTTGCTTAACGCCTCAAATTGAAGCAATGAATCTGAACGGAGACGCCTGGCGCGTTCGAGCGCTTCTTCGCTTCGTCCACATTGAACGAGTGCTGCACAATAGTCCGGCTCGAGCAGGATACGTTCCCATGGTGTATCTAATTGGGTTAAGCATGTTCGGGCGTTTGTGAGGGCAGACGAAGTCATTACCGGTTGTCCGTGTGCGTCAAAAAGGAAGGCCAGCTCGAGGAGAATAAGCACTTGTTCTTTAGTCGTGAGGTCTTCACTATCCATGATTTCATTGATCATGCCTTCCCTGAGGGGCTCTATGTACAACCGCACCTCCCCGGCATCATTGTGGGCGGCCAGTATTATCCAGGTCATTGTCCGAATACGATTGAGGGAAGGTGGCATCCTGTCAGCTACCCAACAGGCTCGAACAATGTTGCCTTGCGAAATGGCGCTTGTAGCGACTTGTGTCCACAAACGTTCTTGCAAGGCCGGATCTGATGTATAGGTGATCATGAGTCGGACAGCGTCATCTTCAAGGCCCACCTGGATGATCGGCTCGAACAAGGACGCCAAGACAAGCTCAGGTGGCAGTTGAAACTCTTCGTCATCCAGCATCCGGCTTGCTAAGCCAATCGCATGTCTTAACATGGATCGCGAATACTCATGAAAGCTTGAAGTGAAAAGTTCTGCCGCTACTTTAGGGATGGCACTGAGCAGCGCTATAGGGTTGCCGATAGACTCGACAACACGTGAGGCCTCTTCCGGGTGACCTTGCCGGGCATGCGATACCGCAATGGCTTCCAGCACCAATCCTTCCTGGAAATCGTCCGTGATGAGTTTACTCAACCGTTCGGCGCGGGGAAGCTCCCCCATCTCGATGAACCAATTCGCCATTGAGGCAATCTCCCGGTCATGATTATGCATGCCGAACCTGGCTTCAAGCCTGCGTGAAAATTCTTCATCCTCCTCGGATGCACGGGCCGGCTCTACGATCCTGTCCCACACCCAATTTTTCAGGACCTCGGGGGAAATGACACCATCATAGGCGACATCGATACCCTGCAGGCAATATTGAATGGCCTCCGGTGCTGCATCATCCCCTTTCAGTTTTGCGTAGCGTGGCGAGGGCATCGCCAGCTCGTCATCATTCAATTCAGCGGACAAACTGTCCATGACATCAGTGACATACGCATCCCCGACAAATTGGTGCTCCACGTTTGACTCGTCATACAAGCCTTTCGAGAGCATCCACGGGTCAAGGATCCTCCGGGAGATCAAGGTGCGACGCACATCATCCTGCAGGTCCTGATCGGTGATGGCAGCGCTCATCGCATAGATCACCCTCCGTCCAGCAGGAGATCGAAAGCGGTCGATCATTATATCCTCTTTCAACAACGGTCTCAGGTCGGGAACAGAGCCCTGAGGAAGGGCCTGCCTGAAATGGATCCCTTGTCCGGCCATCAGGTAGCAGAGGTAGAACCTGGACAACAGTGGGATACGGGTGATTGCCTGCAAGGTGCGGGGGTCTGCATCCATGAGCCGTAGAAGGCCCTGCAATAGCCCATTGGCCGCTGTATGCCGGATCGCACTATGTGCCGAAGGGTTGAGGACAACATCGAGGAGACAATACCAATATAGAAGCACCAGTGAATAGCGCTCTTCCTCCGTTTGGGCAGGCTTCCGACTGATCGCCTCAAGGGCCTGCTTACGCTGGGAAACGTTGCCCGTGAGTCCGTCCATGAGCAGCTCCAACTCCCGAAGCGACTGGCTTTTAAGTCGGATCAGTTCCACTCCGAACCTTCGTTGGTACCGGATGTCGGATGAAGTTCGCAGGGCATGACGAAGGAGCCGGCATGTATGGATGCGATTGCCGGTGAATTGGACTTGTTCCTCCCGAAATCCGGCATTAGCCGCCAAAGCGAGCAGTTCCGCAGTGCGACCGGCACCATATAGATGATCCGCATAGTTTCTAACCGCATACCCTTGCATGTCGTGTCCGGCTGCGTGCCACAGGGCACAATGTTCTGCCATTATACTGTGAGCTTCGGCGATTTCAGTTGGAGACCACTGATGAAGCGCGGAGCGGATCCCCGCCCTGCCAGATGACGGGCTTTCCTGGGTGCCGGCCTCCATGATATCCAGTAATTGTGCGTTTGCATCGTTGACCAGGGAAGTCAATTTTTCGGGTGATATATCCAGCATATCGCCCACCGTCCAATCTGGGAGGGGTTCCCCTGAGACGGCCAGCAAACACAGAAATTTCAGCGAATCTTTGGAGATA
>CAYMLN010000030.1:9573-11117 GCA_964391045.1 uncultured Saprospiraceae bacterium | reverse complement strand
CAAATTATTACGGCACATGGTATACGGGCGATTCGAGCAAACTCTGGTTGACGCGGGATGATGGGTACACATTCACGTTTATCCACGATTTTGGTTACGGGAACAAGATCGTCGCGGCCGACATCAGCGCCAGCGATCCGAACGTGATCTACGTCTGCACATTCCCGGGCTGGTGGGAGACCAAGCGGATCTACCGCACGACAAACGGCGGGGACACGTGGACCGAGATCACGCCGCCCCTTTCCGTCCTCAACAACCAGCATGTTTGGATACCGTATGACATCGCCATCGATCCCCACGACCCGATGCGCATCTGGATCGTTCGCACGACCATGTACGGCGACTATCCCAACTATGACGGTTACAAGGTCTTCACCTCGGCAGATGGCGGTGCCACGTGGACCAACATTACAGGCACAACGCTCAACGGGCAATTTCCCACCTGCCTGATGCACCAGCGCGGCACGGACGGCGGCATCTATGTCGGCACGCGCAACACGGTCTATTACCGAAATGCCGCCATGCCGGACTGGGAGATGTACGGCGCGGGCCTGCCTGCCCGCACCAACGCCGTGAAGCTATTGCCCTGGTACCGCCATGGCAAGTTGCGCAATGCGACCAACCGCTCGGTGTGGGAAACGCCCTTTTACGAACCGTCACAACCCATCGCGATCCCGGCGGTCCAGAAGAAGTACCTGCTTTGCGAGCGGGATACGGCACATTTCGTCGACCTGTCCGTGCTCAATGAGACCGGCGTCTCCTGGTCGTGGAGTTTCCCGGGCGGGACACCGTCCACCTCGACGCTGCGCAATCCGAAAGTCACGTACCAACAGCCCGGCATCTTTGATGTAACCCTTGTGGTGCACGATGTGTACGGCACAGACACGGCCGTGATCGAAGGCATGGTGATCGTCGACCGGCGCTGTGTTGTCGATACCACGGCCGGGGGAGCGCTTTCCACGACCGGCAACCCGGGACATGTGCGAGTCCTCGATGTCGATCAGAATGTCTCGTCATTCACGGTCACCGCATGGATCAAGCCCGACGGTATCCAACCCGATTATGCCGGCATCGTGATGAATGACGGCAATGCAGCAGGAATCAATTTTCGAGAGGGAAACAACACGCTCGGCTATCACTGGCCCGGCGGTTCATGGAGCTGGGACAGCAACCTCATCCTGTCGCCAGGACAATGGTCGTATGTGTCGATGACCGTGCAGCCGGGATCGGTGACGTTGTCGGTCAACGGCGTATTTGCCACACACAATACCAACGTGCAGCCGGTCCTGCTGACCGACCTCCGCATCGGAAGCTACCAGGGCTGGGGCGACCGGAATATCAAGGGCCAGATCGACGAAGTATGTCTTTGGACCCGCGCCTTGACCCAAGACGAGATCCGGTTGAGCCGCCACCTGGTCAAGGATCCGTTCGATGATCCGGATATCCTGGCGTATTACCAGTTTGATGTGCTGGACGGCGCCGAAGTGCTCGATAAGACCGGTGTATATGACGCCACGTTAAACAGTCCCGCGGTCTTCGCGGAT
>CAYMLN010000030.1:7382-9563 GCA_964391045.1 uncultured Saprospiraceae bacterium | reverse complement strand
TGCGCCAGTCGGCACGGGCACCAGCCAGATGCTCCAGGTCAATGCCCCCGGATACGCCGCATTTACCTCCGGCGGCGATGCGGGCATCGGCTTCAATGCCACGCACCCCAACGGGAAAGTCGTGGCCACACACCTGCACGTGCTGCCGAACCAAGTGCCGGCCTCCGGAACCGTGCAAGGCAATTACTGGATCATCAACAATTATGGTTCGACGCAGTCGTTCCCGGCCCTTGACAGCCTCGTCCTCTTTGACGCGGGATCGGCCAGCGGCGCGATGGCCGGGGAGCTCTCCTTCGACGTTTACACGCGCGCGGCAAACGCGACAGGCGGATGGTCCGCGCTTGCGCCAGGCACTGCATTCGTCACGCCCGGCGTCTCGGCGACGCTGCATGCCTTGTCGATCCCATTCCCAGGATCCCTGGGCCAGTATATCATCATGCGAGATACCGTACCCCATGGCCTGGCGGACGTCGAGTTCAGGAGTCCGGCGATACCGGAAGGGCCGATATCCGGGGGCGGCAGCGTCGCTCTCGCCGTCCGGTCGACGGACCAGGGAATCCGATTGCCATTGGTGACGACGGCGCAGCTGCAATCCACTGGTTCCCCATCCCCCGGGATGGTGGCCTTTCTCACGGACAGCCTGCGCCTGGTGTATTACACCGGTATCCGGTGGGCGATGGCCGAGAAGTCGGCCGTCTTGCGCTTCCCCGCTTCGGTTGAACCGGACACATTCGGGTTGATCGCCTGGGCGGATACACTGCCCATGTCCTCGGCGCTGGTGCGGCTCCAGGCGGGCTTTCTCCAGTTGCCGGCCTTCGGGACAGCCGCATTGGCGGAGATCGATTATCCGGCCGCGGGGATGTTGGCCTTCGACACGGATGCCCGACGGATCAGGACCTTTAACGGGCAGACGTGGACAGGGCTCACTGTGCAGGCTATGAGCCTTCCCATGAATCACGATCCTTCCCCGTATTTTCCGGGCGTGGCCATCAACCAAACATCGAAGCATCCCTCGGCGGCCCTGGAGGTTTCCGGTGCGGGCGGAAAGGCGTTGTCCCTGCCGCACGCGGAGCCTGCCGCCATCTACGATCCTGTCCCTGGATTGATCACCTTCAGTCCATCGGCAGGCGCGATCATGCTGTTCGATGGTTTGTCCTGGAACATCCTGCTTTAATTTGCCTAATCGATTACGCCCATGCTCTTTCCCATCTTGTACGTCAACGGACAGTTCGTCCCCAAGGAAGAAGCCCTCATCCCCGTCTACGACCTGGGCTTGTTGCGCGGACTCGGCATCTTCGACTTCTTCCGCGTGATCGACGGCGTGCCCATCTTCGTCGAGGATCATCTCGAGCGCCTGCAGCGCTCGCTCGACCTGCTGGACCTGCAGACGGGGCTGACGGCACAGGACTGGACCGGACTCATCTACCAGGTCATCCGGGTCAACAATGCCCGGCGTGCAGGCTTTCGGGTCGTCGTCACGGGCGGCTTCAGCGAGGACGGATATTCCATCCCCGCGCAGAAGAACATCTATCTCATGGCCCACACCCTGCCGGAGAACGATCCCGCGCAGTATGCCAACGGCATCCGGATCCTGACGGCCGAGTACCACCGGGACATGCCGGAGGCGAAGACGACCATCTACGTCAAGTCGATGACGATGCAGCAGAAGCTGAAGGCGGAGAAGGCGTATGAGGTCCTCTATCATTGGAATGGCCAGCTTTTGGAGTGCTCGCGCTGCAACATCTTCTTCATCGACCATGGCGGCGAACTGCACACGCCGGCGCGCGGCATGCTCAAGGGCATCACGCGCAAGCAGGTCATCGACATCGCGTCGCAGCATGGCATTCCCGTGCACGAGCGCGACATCCAGCTTTCCGAGATCGGGGGCATGGCGGGCGCCTTCCTGACCGCAACCACAAAAGGAGCCTTGCCTGTCGTGAAGATCGACGACCTGCCGGTCGGCGACGGGCGCATCCATCCGCTCGCCGTGCAGCTCAACCAATGGTACGAACAGCGGGTGGCGGATTACATCCGGAATGCGGTGCATCCGTTGGACTAATTAATCTTCGATCAATCAGCGGCGATCAGCGCGATCCGCGGGAGAAGAGAGAAGTGTGTTTCCCGCAGATGACGCAGATGAACGCTGATTGGTTTATCAGCCGTCGTTGATCTGCGGTGATC
>CAYMLN010000030.1:0-7282 GCA_964391045.1 uncultured Saprospiraceae bacterium | reverse complement strand
GATGACGCAGATGAACGCTGATTGGTTTATCAGCCGTCGTTGATCTGCGGTGATCTGCGAGATCGGCGGGAGAAGAGAGGAGGGTGTTTCCCGCCGATGACGCGGATGAGCGCTGATTGGTTTATCGGAAGAAGTTGATCTGCGACGATCAGCGGGATCAGCGGGACAAGAGAGAAGTGTGTTTCCCGCAGATGACGCGGATATCCGCAGATAGTTCATCGTACCGGTGGTCATTTGTGCGGAAAACGACAGTTTCAGTTGTTGCCCGGAAGGCCTTGCGCCCTTATTTTGCAGGCATGAATCTGGTCCACATATCACATTTCACCCGCGCAGCGGTCCTGCGTCATTTTGGAATCCTTGCCGCGACGGTATTGAGCCTGCACATCGCAACCGCCCAGGTGGTGGAGGTCAATCCGGTCTTCCCAAAAGTGTCAGACGACGTCACGATCACCTTCAACGCCGCGGAAGGCAATGGCGCCCTTGCAGGCATATCGCCCGTGTATGCGCACGCCGGCCTGATTACCGCTGAGAGCCAAAACCCAAACGACTGGAAGTACGTGCAGGGCGTGTGGGGTACACCGGATCCGAAAGTGCTTATGCAGTCGATCGGCAATAACAAGCACACGATCAGTTACAACATCAAGAACTTCTACGGCGTTGGCGACGGCGAGACCGTCGAGTCGCTGGCCTTCGTCTTTCGCAACGCGAACGGGACGATCGTCGGCCGGGCCACGGACGGGTCTGACATCTTCTACCCGGTCTATCCCGACGATGTCGAATTCCAGTCCGTCCTGCTCAGCCCGCAATCCGCCTCCCTCGCGGTTTTTACCGGCGAAACCATCCGCGTGAAAGGTGCCACCAGCCAGCCGGCAGATTTGACACTCACGGACAACGGCGAGGTGGTGGCCACCGCCTCCGGCGAACTGCTTGACTACACCCTCACGGCTGACGAGCCTGGCAACCATGTCGTGACCTTCACGGCCATCCGCGATACGGATACCCTTGCGCAGACCTTTGCGTACACGGTGATCGCCGGCGTGGTCACCGAGGATCCGCCGTCGGGGCGCGTGGACGGGTTTACGCGCATCGACGAGACTACGGCACACTTCCAACTTTACGCGCCGGGCAAGGAGGTCGTCCATCTTGTCAGTGACTTGTCGGACTGGGCCTTCAGCGCCGATTACCAGATGAAGCGATCGGTCGATGGCACTACGTGGTGGATCGAGGTTGGCGGACTCCAGCCGGGCCAGGGCCTGGCCTACCAATACGTCGTCGACGGCGCGCTGCGCATCGGCGATCCCTACAGCACGCTCGTGCTCGATAACTTCAACGACGGCTTCATCGGTGAGGAGACTTATCCGGACATGCCCGTGTATCCGTTTGGCCGCACGACCGGCATCGTCAGTTATGCGGACTTGCGCGAACCGATCCTCACCACTCCACTCTCGCCCAAGCCGGCGAAGACCGACCTCATCATCTACGAATTGCTGTTGCGCGATTTCCTGGCCGCTCATTCCTTCGATGTGCTGGCCGATACGCTCGATTACCTGGCCCGCATGGGCGTCAATGCCGTCGAGCTCATGCCCGTCCAGGAGTTTGAAGGCAACCTGAGCTGGGGTTACAATCCTTCCTATCACATGGCGCTCGACAAGTATTACGGGAATGCCGAATCGTTCAAGGCCTTCGTGGAGGCTTGTCATGCGCGGGGCATGGCCGTGATCCTGGATGTCGTCTACAACCATGCGTTCGGCCAGTCGCCGCTCGCCCAGCTGTATTGGGATGCCGCGCAGAACCGGCCCGCGGCCGATAATCCCTGGCTCAATCCGGTCGCGAAGCACGATTTCAACGTTGGGTATGATTTCAACCACGAGAGCCCGGCCACGAAGACGTGGGTCAAGCGCATGCTGTCCCACTGGATGCAGGCCTATGGCATCGACGGTTTCCGCTTCGACCTGTCAAAGGGTTTCACCCAAAACAACACCCTGGGCAACGTGCCGGCGTGGGGCATGTACGACCAATCCCGCATCGATATCCTGCAGGACTATGCCGATCACATCTGGTCCGTCGACCCCGAAGCGTATGTGATCCTCGAGCACTTTGCCGACAATGCGGAGGAGGTCGAGTTGTCCTCGCGGGGCATGATGCTGTGGGGCAATATGAACTTCGCCTTCGGCCAGGCGTCGATGGGCTATGGCGGGAGCGACCTCAGCGGCACGTGGCATGTCAACCGGGGCTGGAGCGAACCGCACCTGATCGGCTACATGGAATCGCACGACGAGGAACGCATCATGTACAAGAACCTAACGAGTGGCAACAGTGGTTCGGGGTACAACGTGCGCGAACTTAACACGGCCCTCAGCCGCATCGAATTGGCCAGCACCTTCCTCTACCTCATTCCCGGCCCGAAGATGCTCTGGCAGTTCGGCGAGTTGGGCTATGATTACTCGATCAACCATTGCGTCAATGGCACGGTCAACAATAACTGCCGGCTCGATCCCAAGCCGATCCGGTGGGACTACCAAGATGTCTTCCGGCGCCAGCGTATCTACGATGTGAGTCGCGCCGTCATCCAGTTGCGCGACCAGGCGGCCTTCCGGGAAGGCGCGGTCGACATGAGCCTCGCCAGCCAGTTTGAAAAGCGCATCCGCTTCCAACATACCGACATGGACATTATCGCCCATGGCAATTTCCATATCGGCACGCGTACCGTCACGCCGGGATTCACGCGCACCGGCTGGTGGTATGATTATCTCGGCGGCGACAGCCTGCAAGTGGCTGACGTCAACATGACGCTGACCTATGCGCCCGGCGAGTACCATGTCTATACCAGCAAGCGGCTCACACCCGGTTTCGACATTGCATCGTCGATTCCCGTCATTTCCGCCGAAGAAATCGGACTCCGTGTCGAGCCGACCCTGACAACAGGGGAGATTCATGTGATCCTTGACCAGGCTTTCGGCGACGAGATCACCATCACCGTTTTCACAATGGCCGGCGTGCCGGTCACAGCGGATGTACAGGGGATGGGCGATGGACGCTATCATGTCCGGTTGCCCGACAATGCCCCTGGCGGGATGTTGGCCATCGTGGTGCGGACAGCGCGCGGCATTGCGGTTTCCAAGGTCATGAAAATGTAGGTGATGAAGGTCCTGGTCATCGGCGATCATGACCGGATCATCGGGGGAGCGGAGCGTTTCCTGCACGAGCTCACACTGGAGGCGGCGGCTTGTTCCGTGGAGTATTGCCCACTCGTCCTTCACAATCTCTATCGGGATCGGAATATTTCCGGTTCCTCTTGGCGGAGCCTTCGGGACCGATGGCTCATCGATCGTGACCTGCGTGGCAAGCTGGCGGAGCGGATTCGGGCGGCCCGCGCCGACATCATTCACCTGAATACGAATGGCTGCCAAACGGCCACGGTATTTTCCGCCCTTCGCCGGGTGAACACCCCGGTTGTTGTCTTTGTGCATGATGCCTGGATGCTGCGTCGCATCTGCATGCCCGGCACCCGTCAGCAATTTGACCGGTTTCAATTCATGACGCACCAGCCCGATTATCATGAATCCCTGAAGCGCTGCGGGTTCAACAGCTGGCTGGTACGGGTGCCTTTCCGTGCGTCGCACTGGACAGCAAGTGCGGATGAACTGCCGAAGAAATTTGATCTCCTGTACGCAGGGCGCGTGGATCGTGAGAAAGGCATACACCTTATGCTGGATGCCGTCGAGCGTCTTGTCGCACGATATCCCGGGTTACAGGTTGCCATCGCCGGTGAAGGAAACGCATCCGGCTGGTTGACCCGACAACTCCGGGCCAGGCATTTGGAGGGCAATGTTTTCCCGCTTGGGCAGCTTCGAGACGCCGAGCTCGCACAACTATACCGCCAGGCGAAGCTGCTCGTCCTTCCCTCCGCGGACGAGTCGTTGGGCTATGTCGGGCTGGAGGCCCAGTGCAGCGGCCTCCCGGTCGTGGCGTTCAGCAATCCGGGTACGCGGCGGTGGTGTGTTGACGGGGTGAGTGGATTCCTGGTGGCCCGGCGCACATCCGTCGAGCTGGCGCGCCGGATCGGCGAGGTGCTGGAGGACGACGCGCTCCGAGGCCGGGTGGCGACACAGGCGCTGGAAGGCGTGCGAGGGGGTCAATATAATGCGAGTGGATTGCGCGTCGCTGACGCATATCGGGCTATCTTTCGCCCATGTTGAAGAAGGATGAGATCCGCAAGCTGTTCATGGCCTCCCAGGCCATCCGGACGCGGCTGTTCAACCTGACCCACGTCACCCGGCCGGCCGGCTCGCGTGTCCTCGTCATCGCGCCCCACCCGGACGATGAGGCCCTTGGTTGCGGAGGCACACTGCTGCTGCATCATCAGCTCGGGCACGAGGTTCGCGTCGTCTTCCTGACCGACGGCGAACGCGGCATCAAGAAAGTGCCCGCCCGCGAAGTGCGTGATATCCGCCGTGCGGAAGCGGTTGCGGCCACCGAGGCGCTTCATATACCTAAGGATAACCTTGACTTCCTCGCCATCCCCGACGGCAAGGTGGGCCAGCATGCCGGCACCAGTTATGAGTTGCGCGCCATCCTCGAGCGCTTTGAGCCCGACACGATCTACCTCCCGAGTTTTCTCGAAAGCCACCCCGATCACTACGCGGCCAACGTCCTGCTGAAGAACAACCTCATCGGCGAAGTCCGAATCGGCGCCTACGAAGTGTGGACCACGTTCCAGCCCAACATCCTCGTCGACATCTCCGGAATGATCGACGTGAAGCGCCACGTCATCGAGCAGTATTCCAGCCAGATCCGCGAGCTCAATTACCTCGAAGCCATCACCTGCCTCAACCGGTACCGCGCTGCCATGTACGGCGCCGGACTCCAATACGCCGAGGCGTTTATCACGTGCACGTCGACGCAGTATTTCGAGCTGATGCGGTCGACGGAGTAAAAAAGCTAATAGCTAAAAACTAATAGCTAAAAACTAAAAGCTAAAAGTTGGGAGGTTTAGGGTTTAGCGGTTAGGGTTTAGAGGGTAACGGATGGAGATCAAGGAGTGCATCGCTCATCGGGCCACGATAACCCTGAAGGTCCATGCATCCATGCCATCGTCCAGCCGAAAGAAATAGAGGCCGGGCGGCACATCGCCCAGGCTGATATACCCCGGGAAGGAACCGGACTTCACGATCCTGCCGTCAACCGTCGACAGCGTGTATTCTTCATTTCCATCAAGCGGCTTGTTGGTGAAGAGCCGGTTCGAAACCGGATTGGGGAATATGTTGAAGGGCGCCTCGGTGCCATTCCCGACAGCCGTGTTCTGGAGGCTCGACAGGACGTTTAACGCATCCAGCTTGCCGTGGCCCCAACGGATGTTGCCTTGGGCGGGCAGGTTGCCGGTGTGATTGTCCAGGCGGGCGTTGTCCGTGATGAGTTGCTTGACCGCAGCTGGCGTCAAGGTCGGATCAGCCTCGAGCAGCAGGGCGACGACGCCGGTGACCATCGGCGCGCTCATGCTCGTGCCGCTCAGGCGGACGAATTCATACAGGCGGCCATTGAACGTCGTCGAGGCGTCCGGGATAAAATTGGTGGACGAAAAGGAACTGAAGGAAGAGACGATCTGGGCGCCGGGTGCGGAAATGTCGGGCTTCATCATCTCATCCATGCGAGGTCCGTAGCTCGAAAAGCCCGTAAGCGTGAAGTTCGTCTCGTGTGCGGCCGTCGTGATGACGCTGCCCGTGACCGCCGGATGGCCGATGCCGTAGTTCCTGTCGCCCAGTGCGTACCCCGACGTCGGCGCCGTAAAGCCATAGCCCCAGTTGCCGATGCCGTATACGGTGTAACGGGTATTCCAGGCGTGGACCGTCCCGGATTCCGCCGTCACGTAAAGGATAGTCTTGAGCGTGCTGTTGGTATTGCGGATGTCGAAGTTCATCTGGGGCCGCCCGTTGAGCGGATGGGCGTCGTCGGCCGTGACCCGGATGACGATGGTATCCAGCCCAGTAATGATGGAAGTGTCGAGATAAGCCTGGGCCGTCGAGGTCGACCACAAGTTGCTCCGGACCACCTCCTGGTTTTGCGTGTTGAGGATCCGCACTTGTGCGGAGAATGGGTGACCGGCTTCTCCCCACATGCCTACGGATTGGCCCCAGAGATCAGGATCACTGCCGTAGTTGAAGCCCATCACGCGTGTGCGGACGGAATCCTGGTTGAATGTCTTTTTCAGGTGAAAGTTGATGTCGCCGTTGTTGCCTGCGCTGAAGACGAAAACGACACCAAGATCCGAGAACGCATCGATGGCCTGCGACATGAGGGATGTGCCGTCCAAGGGGAAGAGGCGGTAATTGCCCCAGCTGTTATTGATGACCAACCGCTTGCCTTCCGCTTGTGCGATGTTGTACATCCATTGAAACGCATCGATGGCGCTGGTCACGTCATTGCGCATCTGGCTGAAGAGCAGGTCGCTGCCGAATCCCACGCCGCGGTAGATCGTGCCTCCCCCGCTACCCCCGGCAATGCCGGCGACATGCGTACCGTGGTAATCCGTCAGCGGTGAGACTGTGTCATGTTGCGCTACAGCCAGTTCGTCGGCCCCAACATACACCGCCCCGTGTGCGAAGCCGTCGGGCGGCGTCCCGATCTGTTTGACCTGGTCCCAGGCGGCGAGGATGCGCGTGTGGCTGAGCGCCGTGTCGTAAAACATCGGATGGGCGTAATCGAATCCCCAATCCACCACGCCGATGATTACGCCTTCGCCCGTGTAAGGTTGCGGAAGGCCTGTGCCCGCGTGGACCTGGTCGGCGCGGATATCCTTTACGGCTTCGTGCAATGCGGGACCGATCTTCTCCGCCACTTCCAGGTATTCGATACCCGGGTATGAAAAATCTTCCCGCAGCATCTCCAGCGGGATGCGCAGGGTCGCGATCGACCCGATCACCGTACCGACGTCGATGCCGTCGCGGAGCGCACGTGCCTTGTCGAACGCATCCGTGACCTTGCAGAGGACGGCGATCCGATACCCATCCATGTCGGGATAGACGGGCAGGAGATCGAGCGTGGGGGTTGACGGTGCCAAGCGTCCAGCTGCAGCGCCTTTTTCGAGCATCTCGATCACGGCACGCGTCTGGGCGGGCATCTGCACGGCCTGCGCCGCGAGGGATGCGGAAAACAACAGGAGGAAACCGAGAACTGTATGCTTCATGACAGGCCTTCTTTGGCGTCGAAGATAGGCAGACCGGGGGTCATGCACGGGGGGCGTGACAGCCCTGCATGCTTGGCTTGATTCGACCCTCGGAATTAT
>CAYMLN010000029.1:0-11167 GCA_964391045.1 uncultured Saprospiraceae bacterium | reverse complement strand
GGCGCATAGGGCAGAGCGCATAGCGAGACGCTGCAATCTCTGTGCTAAAGGAGGAACATCACGAAGGGTCAGTATAGCAGCGGGGCTTGCCCCCGCGGATCAAATGCGCGGACTCCGTGATCGTCATGCCTCCAGGCGGGTGTAACGAAAGTGACACCCCCACAACGGGAAACCCTTACTTTTGCGGGCTGTAACCATCGCGCTTAACCGCCAATCCGTCATGATGAGACACCTTTTGTTCTTCTTCCTCCTCGGCCTCGCGGCCCAATCCTGCTCTCAATCCCCCGCTCCGGCACCCGCACAGAATGCCGGCCAGACACCGCAGCCGGCGGGCCAGACGACCCAGCAGGCCGCCCAGGCACCGCAACAGGCAACTCCCGCCGCCCCGTACGCCTCTGAAAAGCCGGGATGGTTGGTCGACCTCGACGAAGCCTATGAGCTCTCCAAGAAATCCGGCAAGCCGATCCTGGCCAACTTTACCGGCAGCGACTGGTGCGGCTGGTGCAAGCGCCTGGACGCCGCCGTCTTCTCGACGCCGAAGTTCCAGGACTGGGCGAAAGAGAATGTGATCCTGCTCGAGCTCGACTTCCCGCGCCGCAAGCAGATCCCGGAAAAGAACCGCCAGCAGAACGCCGCCATGCAGCAGGCCCTCCAGATCACGGGCTACCCGACGGTCTGGGTCCTCACGCTCGACAAGGACGCGTCTACGGGCCGGTACAACATCAACCCCCGCGGCAAGACTGGCTATGCACCCTCTCCCGAGGAGTTCATCGGCGCGGTCAATCCGTACGTGAAGTCCTGAACGGACGTTCCTCAACCCGGGTAATCGAAACGACCGGCATGCATCGGCACGGCTGATGCATGCCGGTTTTTTATGCGATCCACCGGCCGGCCGATCGGGGATCAGCCTGCCTCCCTACTGCACGCGGTAGACGTCGGTGAACCGCCGGCCCTGCTCGTTGACAAACTGCTCCAGCTCATTGCGCGGGATGCGGTTGTCGCGGTGCTCGGAGTAGATCAGCGTGTCCCGGGTGTCGTTCATCATCCCGACCCCGCCGCCAAGGGCGGGTCCGTCGCCGCCGCCGATGCGGTACGCGACGATCTTGCTCGGCCACACGATGATCGTGTCGGCGCCGATCTCCTTCTCGCGGACGAACTTCTGCACCGGGAACTGCTTCTCCCATTCCTTTTCCAGCTTTACCTGGTCCTGGTATTTCTTGAGTCCTCGTACGGAGGATAATGTCATCAGCGTCCAGAGGATGGCCGCCGCCACCACCAGCGAACCTGAGATCGCCACCGCCCGCCCGGGATGCCCGCCCCGGAGGGCCAGAAAGCTGAAGATGAGCACGAGTATGCACGCGATGATGGGCAGGAAGAGGACGAAACGCATGAACCATCCCTTGGGGTCCGTGGTGGATCCGGGCGCATCAAAGGACATCGCGAACATCATCACGTACAGGATGAAGGCGCCGGCGAGGACCACCAGGACGAGGAGCATGAGGAGGATGGCGAGGAGCTTCATGGGGAGTGTTTAAGTGTTTAAATGTTTAAGTGTTTAAGGGGGTAAAGGGGGCAGAGGGATGTGTAAGGTGTAATGTGTAGGGTTTAGAGGTTAGGGTTTAGAGGTTAAGGTTTAGGGTAGGGTTTCTGTGGAATCCTCGGGGCGTGTGTAAGGGCCGGATACCCAGGAAACCGAAGAATTTGCGGTAAGTCCTAAGCATGCGCTTTGTGTCTCTGTGAGAAATATGGAAGCCGTTTATGGGCAGTATTTCCTGGAGGAAAAGAGGAAGCTAAAGTACGGTGGCGTCCCTTCCGGGCGGCCCCGCAGGCTCGCCATGACCGGCCGGCGGCTCGGATCCGGCGGCGCCTGACGGTGTTAATGACCTCCAAAGCCGGACGATTCGGGATTTTATCGCGTTATATTTGGGTTTTCCCAATAACACCACTATTGTAATTTACTCACATAACTTCAGATGCATGAAGACAAAAGTGGTATTGCCGATCCTGTTCTCCCTGAGTTCGGTCTTGGTGGTGATTGTGTTCACGTTGACGTCGGGTCGACCGGCCCATGCGGAGAAGGCGGTGAACGTATCTTCCTCGTACACGCTTTCGCCCGAAGAGATGGCCTCGCTGCCCTTGAACGTCCCCGCCGAGGCGGTGGAACCGTTGGAGGAGCTGCAGGACAGTATGCTCCAGTCCGAGCTTGACCGGATCGTCGCGTCGGACAGTCATTGGGCGAAGCTTTCGAAGAATAAGTCGCTCAGCGTCGGCGTGGTCGACATGCAGGATCCGCTGAATGCCCGGTATGCCGCTATTAACGGCAACCACATGATGTATGCCGCAAGCCTCCCCAAGATCGCGGTCCTGCTGGCGTCGGAAGACGCCATCCACCAGGGGAAGATCGAGGATACGCCCGAGGTGGAGGAGGATATGCGCCTGATGATCGCGAAGAGCAGCAATACGGCTGCCTCGCGCATGATCGAGCGGGTGGGCATCGACCATATCTCGAAGGTCTTGCAGGATCCCTGTTACAAGCTCTATGACAAGCAAGCCGGTGGCGGCCTGTGGGTCGGCAAGCCCTACGGCAGCAGCCAGGTCCGCATCGGCGATCCCCTGAAGAATCTCAGCCATGCCGCCTCCGCGCTCCAGGTGAGCAAATACTACTACATGCTGGCCTTCGGGCAGCTCGTCAGCCTGGAGGGATCCCGCCACATGCTCGGCATGTTGGCCAATCCGGAGCTGCATCACAAATTCGTTTCCGTCCTCGACAAGGTGGCGCCGGCCGCCCAGGTGTTCCGCAAGTCGGGCACATGGTCCACCTGGCACGCGGATTCCGTGCTCGTGTGGGACAAAACGCGACGCTACATCGTCGTCGCGCTGGCCAATGACGGCGCGGGCGAGGCGGTCCTGCGCGGACTCATGCAGAAAATCGACAGCGCGCTGACCCGAAAGGGGTAGTTTAGCACAAAAAGGCATGGGGCGCGCGCTCCTCTCACAAGGCAAGGCTTTTTTCCTCCGGATGTTTGACATCCGGGTTGGGGAGGTCAGGCGCGTGTGGCTCATGCAGCTCAACATCTTCCTGCTGATCCATACGCTGTGGATCATCAAGCCGATCGTCAACGCCCAGTTCCTCTCGCGGGTCGGGATCGATCGCCTCCCCTTGGTTTTCCTGCTTGTCGCGATCACGGCGTTCGCGTTTTCCACGGCGTACTCCGGCCTGCTCGCCAGGATGTCATTGGGCAGGATCATGGTGCGCACGTACCTGGTCTCCATCCTTTCCATCCTCGCCTTCGCCGTAACGCTGCACGCAGAGGCGTTCAGGGACTGGATGAGCTACGTGGTGTATATCGGCGTCGCCTTGTTCGGCCTGATCACCACGTCGCAGTTCTGGATCCTCGGCAACCTCGTCTTTACTTCCCTGGAGGCCAAGCGCCTGTTCGGCTTCCTCGGTGCGGGCGCGATCGCGGGCGGCATCAGCGGCGGCTACCTGACCTCCTGGCTCGCCCCGGTCATGGACAGCGAGAACCTGCTCTTCGTGGCGGCCGGGATCCTGACCGTCGCGCTCTTTGTCAATCAACGGATCTGGTCCCGTTTTGTGCCTCCGTTTGACCGCACCATCCGGATCCGGCAGGCGAAATCGATGCCTGAATTGCCGGTCAAGCTGATCCGCAATTCCCGGCACCTGAGTTACCTCGCCCTCATCATGGGCATCAGCGTCGTCGTGGCGAAGTTGGTGGAATTCCAGTTCAGCGCCATCGCCTCGGCCCGCATCACCGACCCCGACCGCCTGTCTGCGTTTTTAGGATTCTTGTTTTCCACCTCCAATACCGTTTCCCTGACGATCCAGGTCCTCGTGACGCAGCGGGTCGTGGCCTTTCTAGGGGTGAGCCGCAGCCTGTACGTCCTGCCCGGCGCCTTGTTTGCCGGCGCGGCCGCCGTCCTGCATACGCCGGTCCTCTGGACGGGCACGATGCTCAAGGTCGCGGATATTTCCCTTAAGCAATCGATCAACAAAGCGGCGACGGAACTCCTCATCATGCCGATCCCCATGGCGATCAAGAGCCAGGCGAAGACCTTCATCGATGTGTTTGTCGACACCACGGCCACGGGCATCGGCGGCATCCTGCTCATCCTGCTGGTCAACGGTTTCGACCTGTCGGTGCGCGCGGTCGCGATCATGATGCTGGGACTCATCTGCGTATGGATCTACTTTGTCATTCGCGTCCGGAAGGAATACGCGCTGGCCTTCCAGGAGAAACTCGGCATCCCCCGGCGGTATCGCCGGGCACGGGCCATCGTGCTCTCGGACGCCTCTGTCATCAAGGGCATCCGCCGCACGCTCCGGTCGGGGACGACCAACCAGGTCCTTTACCTACTCGCGCGGATTGAAGAAAGCAAGAGCCAGCAGCTCATGCCGGATGTCGTGCCGCTGGTGGCCCACGACTCGCCGGCGGTCCGCGAGGCTGCGCTTCGCGCCTTGTATTACGCCCATGATCACACGATCACGGCGCAGGTAAAGCCGTTGCTCAGGGATCCGCATGACGAGGTCCGTTTCCGGGCGTTTGCCACGATGCTTGCGCATACACGCGAAGAGCGTGTGTCCTTTATCGAGCAGTACCTGAATGATCCCGATCCGGCCATACGCGCAGCGGCGATCGTTGGCCTGGCCACCGAGGCGAGGGACAACGAAGAAATGCAACGGCTGTTTCGCCTCGAAGAGCGGCTGCAGGAGAAGATCAGCGAGGCGTCGCGGTATGCGGATCCCGCCCAGGCCGAAGCAACGGCCATCATCGTGTCAAGGGCCATCGGGTACGGCCGGCTCAAGGACTTGTATCCGGTGCTCAGCGGATACCTCAATGCCGACAATCCCGAAGTCGTGCGGCAGGCGATGCTCGCGGCCGGCAGCACCGAGGACCCGGATTTCATCCCTACGCTCCTGGAATTCCTGCCCGATGCCTCGACCCGCGAAGCGGCGCAACGGGCATTCGCCAAATACGAACCCGACCAACTGCTTTCGGTGCTTGCCGATCATGTGTGGGAGAAGAACTTTCCCATCGACATTTTCCTGCAACTGCCCGCGCTGGCCGAGTCGATGGATTCGCCTAAAGCCATCGATTTCCTGTTGGACCTGGCCGTTCATCCTGACGCGCGGGTGAAGCGACGCGCCCTCGAGTCGCTCCATGACCTGATCGAGAAATTTCCGCATCTGACCATCCCGAAAAAGGCGTTAATGGCCTTGCTTCGGGAAGAGGCCGAAGCGTACGGCGACACGATCACCCTTGGCCAATCTCTCCGGCATTCGGCGAAGTTCAGGGATAATCCGAAGGCCCGTGAGGCCGGCGATGCCATCCTCCACCAACTCGACACCCGGCTCGACTCGATCCTCGAGCGGATATTCTGGATCATCGGCTTGCACCACCCGTCGCGCGCGGTCCTTGCCCTCCTGAAAGATCTTCACCACCCGGACCCGGCGACCCGGATCGCCGCGATCGAGTTGCTGGATAACATGCTGCCTCCGGCCATGAAGCGGATCGTCAATCCCGTGGTGGAGGCGGCCGCCATGGACAAGGCGTCGGAAGAGGTCCTTATCCGGCTCGACAGGAAAGCCATGGATGCCATTATGTGCCTGGAGCACATCCTCAAGGGGGATGACGATCACCTGAAACTCGCCGCGCTCGCCCTGATCGACGCCCTGGACAAGCCGGAATTCGATTATCTCGTGCAAATGGCATCCGGCGACCCGCACGCGCATGTCCGACACGCCGCCGAACGGATGATGCGCGAGGGATGATGCGTGACAACCGGAAGCGTCATTTTGCCCTCACCTTCTTATCGATCGCCGCGGCCAGCGCCATGTGGTCCGAGGCGCTGTTTTTCTTGCGCACATTGGACATCAGCGCCACCATGTAGGTGGTGCCGTCCGGGTGCTCGATGATCGCGACGCTGTTCATGTAGTTGTTGACGTTGCCCTTGTACTTCTCGCAGACATAGCCTTCTTCCGGCGTGCAACTGTAAAGGCTGCCCGACTTGAAATACACGGCGGCCTCGCGCAACGCGGACGATGCGGCGTACCGGATGCGCCGGTCCGTCATGTAAAACAACTTTTTCATCTCGAGGCTGCTTTCGGGATCCACCGTCTTGCCCCGTTCGAGGGCGACAAGGAATTTCATCATTCCGACAGGTGTGCCGATGCTGCCGCCTTTTGGCGGGATGCGGTTTGTTGCCCCGCGCGTGAAGAGCATGCCGAGGCGCCATTCGTCGTCCGTGATGCCCAATGTGCGCAGGGGATCGTTGACGACGGAGATCGCGATGTCGGAGAGTTCGGATTTCGGCGTGTTCTTGAAATATGTCTCAGCCTCTTCTTCGGTCAGGTCGGGGTAGGCGCGTCCGAATACGCGCATCAGGATCGCCTCGCGCCAGCAGACGGCCGCGGCGCCGTTGTTACTCACGGACATCATGTAGTCGAGCCATTCGTACAACAGGAACACATCGGATTCCCGGACCGTGCGCTTGACGACACCGAGGGTTTGGGGATTGAAAATGGTGACGGTGTGTTCGTCCGTCATCGCCCAGCCGCCACCCCGCACGGCCTTCGTGCACAGCAGGTCCTGGCGCAGGGCAAAGGAGTCCGGATAGATCTTCGCAAGCTCGGTGAAGAAACCCAGCAAGACCGCGAGCTTGCCCACGCTCCCGGGCTGATACCCCGACGTCTCTTTCCGGCTCGCATAGCGCACCGGCCTGCCTGGTGTGATGTCAAGGAGTGCGATGCTATAGTTTTCGTTGAGGTTTGGAAAGAGGCTGTTGATTGCCTTATGCAATCCGGGATCAGGTTTCGGCAGGCTGTCAAGTGAATCGCCGGCCGGACTTTGCAGGTTGAGCCGGATGTCGTGGGTGGATTTCATGGCGCCGGGCAGGGGCTTTGTGCCTTTCAATTCGCCATTCACGATGCGTTGCAGGTAATCCAATCGCCGGATGTTCGTGAAGGAATAGCCGTCGATCGGATACGTGGGCGCGTCCCCCACGACCAGCGTGATGAGCAACAGCGTTGTCAGGGCTTTACGTCTCATCCTGATTTACAACGGCGTGCGTGATGAGATCGATCGCTTCGGGTCATATGATGGCGTGATGTGTTGCAAGTAGGTCGATGCCGCGGCGCGCTTGTTCTCGACAAAGGGCCGGACCTGGAACAACCACAGGTGATCATCCTTGAAGCCCAGTTCCACGTCATACGGTCCATCCACGCCGATCCCTTCCTGTGTGGGCATTTCCTCGCGGAGGAGAAATGACAGCACCCGGACCTTTTGGATTTGATGCGGCCGCACGATCGGCTGTTCGAAAGATGTTTGCGCCTTGACGCTGCCGCCCGTGGCGGGCACCGTGAGGTAGACGGGTTCGCGCGCGGGTGCGACCAGGCGAGCGTCACCCGCTGCGTTGACCAGCCATGTTTCTGCCGCCTGCCCGTCCACGGCGCCGCCGACGCCGCGGTTGAACGCGATTGTCATGTCATCGTCGCGGCCCGAAGCGAGTCCCTTGGTGACCAGCACACCCGAGAGGTCGGCATCCACGGTAGGGATGACCAGGATCGAGGGATATACGTTTTCCGGATTGTTGAGATACCGTTGGCGCCATGCATAGCTCCGCTCTGCGTAGGGCGAGGCCCAGACGTCCCGGATGGCCTGGAAGATCTTTTCAGCATCCACCGCATTGAAGACGGTGAGATTCAATCCCGCCCCGGTGAAGTCCTTGAGGTCTTCCATGTTCGTGTCGCTGCGGACGAAGACCGGAACCTCTCCCATGGGTTTTCCAAGCACACTGACGAATATCTCCCGCAACTCCTCGGTGAACGAAGGAAGCAGCGGCATCTGCTTGATCAATGTGCGAAGCGTGGCGAGTTCCCTGAGGATGAACGTCTCGACATCCTTCTCCTTGCTCCCGTTTTTGCGCATGTTGTCCGCGGCCGAAAAGATGCCCTTCATCTTTCCCCAATACGTATCGCCCGTGCCGGGAATCGGTTGCTCCATGTGTTGCCGGAAGATGGCAAACGGTAAGACGATCCCATCCACGACCTGATCGGGAAATACCTTCTTCAGCTGGCCGAGGTTGGCGGCCTTCGGCCCGCAGATCACGCCAGAGTGCGACGCATTGACCTGGTCGAGGGGAATGATGTGCGGATCGTCGGTGATGATGCGATCGACGGGCACGGAGATTTTTTGGGATGGGGCTTTCTTCTTATCAAACAAGGACGTTTCAACCTGATCCATGTCGGAGGCCGGTTTTATGATCACCGTGCCCTGGTTGGACACCGCGTAGAAGACCCGCTTGCCCTGGAAGGCCAAGAGGGCGTTCATCGTTTCGCGGGAGATCACAGCGTTGGGGATGCCCAGGTTGCGCGCGAGCAACTGGACGTGGGAGACGGTGTTGCCTTCGCTGACCGTGGCGATTCCCGCGACAGGAGTCAGGTGATTGGGTGGGGTGCGGAAGACGTAGATCTTGTCGGGCGACAAGTTTGTTTTTCCCGGTGTGTCGCCGATGAGAACCAGTTCGCCGAGGGCGTAACCCGGATTGAGTCCGCGGGTGGCGGATTGGTCCGGCAGGCCCATCACCTTGTTGGAGAAACCGGCCTCGCGCGCGAAGACATCGCCGAGCCGGCCGGCTGCGCGGCCGAGGGGCAGCAGCACGGACCCGCGTATCCGGTCGTCCGTAAACCCGGTGGCAAGCGGTTCAAATGCAGTGTACACATTGATCACGGGTTGGTAGTGTGCCCGCACCATCCCCGCGCCCCATTCCGTGACCTGCCGGCTTCGTTCGGCAAACGTGCTCAATTGATCCAGCGTAACGGTTGTCCCGGGTGGAGGCAGGAGATCATCGTAGATCTGCTCCCATTCCCAGCGCTCGAGGAATCCGAATGCCGTGGCCGCCTCGGCGAGGCAGGCGGTTTGGACGAGCAGTTCGTCCAATGTCACCGGTGTCCATGCGGATGACTCCTTCAGGAAAAGGCCTTCGAGTTGGTTGGACATGTCCAGGATCGCCAGCCGGGCCCGGCCGGGCATCGGCTTGTCGATTTGCGTACGCAGGTCGAGGGCAATGCGGCTGATGAAGCGGCACTTGTCTGCCGGATTGGCCAGGAACGGATAGCCGTTGATGAAGCGTTCCATGATCAGGGCGGCTTCGCTATTCGCCGGCACGTGGACGAGATACGCATGGATATCGCTCACCTCGAAGGGACGGTACATCAGGGTCATCTCCTGGAGCAGGCTGTCGAACTTCGGCTTGAGCGCGGTAGGAATCTTGTCTTTGTTGGCCCGCTGGAAATCCCGCACGCGCCGGATATCGCCCTCGTCCGGCGTGCCGTGGATCTTCACCCGCAGGTCGAGGAAGTCGGGCAGCGAATCGGAGATCGACCGGGAGATCGAGCGCACGAGCCAGCTGTTCTTGTTGTCCGCCGTATGGGGGATATCGCGGACGGCTTGGCGGAGCAGGAAGTAGTACGACGCAACGCGTTGCGGATCGTCGAGCGCCCATTCGAAGAAGGCCAGGCCCCAGGCGTTCTCGTCTTCCGCCTGTACGGCGCCGCGGTAGTATTGCGACCTGCGGTGGATCCACCCGTTGTCAATGCCCCGTAGGTATTTTTCGAGTTGGTATTGCTTTAACCTGGAATGGGCTTGTGCGTTGTCCCAGAAATCCGGATGCGGCGTGCCGGTAAGGATCTGGCCGAGGAAGATATGTTTCGATTCCGCCAGTTTCGTCACCTCATCCTTGTATCGCGCGTGCTGGTTGCCGGGCTTATCCGGGCACGGATCTCGGGCGGCGCGGATCGTGCCGTCGGGGCAGAACCAGCGGATGTCGAGGTAGGGGCCGCGCGGGTCTGTCTTGTACCGCTTGATCATCGCGGCTATGCCGGCCGGATCGGACACCTGCGCCAACGCTGGAGTCGGCCATGCCGCGGAAATCACCAGGATGGCAGTGATGATCACCATCCTCGACAATACCGCCTTCCACAAAAGTCCGCGCATATCCATTGCTGCCAGGATCATTTCGTCTCCCGTCTTATTTAAAATTCGGGGATTTCAGGGACATGCGGCAACGACGGGCCGGGATATTGATCATATTGAAGGATTGATGGGGGTGGAGAGGTGTTGGGACGGTTGAGACAGTTGAGACAGTTGAGACAGTTGAGATGGTTGAGACGGTTGAGGAAGTTTAGCAATCGTGGTTTGCAGGTCGATCCGGCCGCGGTTCATTTCATCCGGGGAGCGCGTAATTTCGTCCTGCTCATCCTGCTGCAAATGGCTCAACCCACTACAAATCGCACCTCCCAGCATATCCTTGGCGCCGCGGCCAATCTCCTCGGGTTTTGCCTCTTCGTGATCACCGCCCTGCATTTCACCGATCGGGTGGAAAACAACCTGGTCGATGAGTTCACCTCGCTCGTGGCGCTCCTGCTCACGTTGTCCTCCGTCCTGTCTTTCATGTCGATCCGGTCGGCTGACGATGCGTGGGCCAACCGGCTGGAGAAGGCGGCGGATTATATCTTCCTCGTCGCGCTCCTCGGGATCTTCGCCATCATCACGTTCATGACGATCAAGTTCTGGATGCAGTAACATCCACAATGCGATTGTCGCCGGACTGCCCGTGCGTATCGGATGGGCTATCTTGCGTGCCATGCGCAGCACAGGGACAGGTTGGTTCCGGATGATCCTCTCCAGCATCCAGGGTGGCATCTCCGGCATCATGCAAGTTGCCCGGGACATCTATGACAAGGCGATGGAAACCCAGTCGCACTTGCTGCGGCAGTTTATTTTCTTCCTGCCCTTTCTCGTCGCCTCATCGGTCTCAGGCCTGGTGGCATTCATGTACAGCAGGCTGTTTAGTTACGCTGAATCCCTCTCCGCCGGATGGATGGTGGCCAATCGGCTGAGTGTTTTCATCACCACGCCGTTCTTCTTTTTTCTTTCGTGGTGGCTCGTGGCGCGATATGCCCCAAACGCCCGGGGCAGCGGGATCCCGCAAGTCATGGCGGCCGTTGAGCTTTCGAAGCCGGCGACGGCATCGTTGGTTCACCGCCTCGTCAGCCTGCGCATCCTGCTGGTCAAGATCCTATCGAGTGTCATGAAGATGCTGGGGGGCGGCATCCAGCCAGCGCGTGGGCCACGAGGCCGAACACGGG
>CAYMLN010000028.1:0-11167 GCA_964391045.1 uncultured Saprospiraceae bacterium | reverse complement strand
GATGTGATCCAGCTGGCCGTCCGGCAACTCTATGGCCTGTCAAGCCGGGAATGGAGCGAGGAAGTCCGAAAGGAATTCCTCGCCATCTGCCTGGGCTACCACAGGAACAATCAATTCCTGGGATGGGACTGGCATCATGACATGCTGGGCTTATCCGTGGCATTGTGTCGTACAGCTGAAGAGGCCCGGCAAGTGATGGACATCCTTGACAAGCAGGGCAAGAAGGAGGGATTCGCCGGCGTTGAGGCGATCCGGTTGCGCTATGAACTTACGGGCCATCTCGAAGGGGAGGAAAGCGCCGAGGCTTTTCTCATGGCCCACCTGGATAGCCCTGAGATGCGCGAGATCGCCATCACCCGAGCGTTCAATCGGGCTGATTATGAAATGGCCCGAAAGCTCGTCTTGGAGGGCATAGCGGCATCGAAGAAGGATAAATACCGCTTCCTGTTGTCCACCTGGCAGGATTGGCTCCTCCGGATTGCCCTGAAAGAGGAGGATTCGGCGACCATTCGCGAACTCGCCCGGATACGCTTGCTCAACGGAGTGAGGACGATGGAGCTACTGGAAATCCTGCAGCGCCATACCGAACCGGCGGACTGGCCGGCCCAGGTCGAATCCATTCTTGCAGAGATCACCCAGAAGGGCCGTTATTTTAATGGATCCTTGTACCTGGACATCCTCCTGTTTACGAATGACGAGGAGCGATTGATGGCATTCCTGCTTGACCCGCGCATGCGTAACGTCCTCGCTACGGAAATCTTTCACGATCTTGCGGTCAGGCTGTACAGCAGATGGCCGGATAAAGTGCTGAAGGCATACGAGGAACGTATTCTCTCGCAATTCGAGCATAGCCGCACGACGAATGCCTATTCGCGTAACGCCCAGTTGTTACGCAAGATGAAAAAGCTCGGCAACCTGGATCGCGTGGCAGAACTTACCGGGGAATTGCGCAAACGCTTTGCCCGCCGACCCGCCTTGCTGGCCGTGCTCGATAGAATCTAACGACAACGATTCGCAGCCGCACGAAATCGTACAGGCAGCCTACTGAAAGTACTGCCCAAACGTCGCCATCGAGGCCTTCAGCTTCGAGATGACGGCATTGGCGGCGTCCGCGTCCGGCGCGTTTTCCAGTTCCTTGACCAGCGCGATATGCGGGAGCAGCCACACGTGCAGCACCTCATGCGCCTCGCCCTGCATCGTGCAGCTGGCGATCAGCTTCTCGTTGTTCGTCTTCAGGTCCCGGGCCAGTTGGGCGTAATCGCCGCCCGGTGTCGCCAGGAAGGCGTCGATCTGCTCGCCGGAGCGCGTGATGAAGGGCATCATCTCGGCGTTGACAGGCCATTTCTGGCCGTTGTTGAGGTAGAGGGCCTGCCCCTTTTCGGCATCGGCATGTCCGGCGTTTCCGCCGCAGGATGCGAGCCCGGCCACCATCAGGAATAGCGCAACTAAAGATCTCATACCACGAGGTTTTGATAAATGATCGGTAGGGAAAGCTTCGTGTTGAATGTAAAGGTCGGGTATTTTGAGATGAGATACGTTTTGGTTCCCACAGAGGCGCCGAGCGCAGTTTGTTTCGCTTTGTCGGGATAAATCTCCAACAGAACCATCACCTTTTCACGGCATTCCCGGAGATCGCAGATCAGTTACAATCTCATTGCCGCAAGAATCATAATCTGTGGATAATCTGTGCGTAAATCTGGGGTATCTGTGGTGAGACAAGAAGGGAACTGGGTGACAGGCTGACAGGGTGACAGAGGGCCATAGAAAAACACACCTCTCACCCTTCACGCATCACCTCTGCTTTTCGCACAGAGATCACGGAGAGCATCCGTATGTGGTCGGCGAATCGCCGCCGCCTGCGGCTATGGCGACCAAAGGAGGACGCCAACCACGGCCAACCGTTAGATATCCGTTTACCGTTTACCGTTTTCCCTCACAAGCCAAGTCGCCCCAGCCTGTCCCCCACCGTAAACGCTCGCATCTCGCTCTCCAGCGCCGCGAAGCCCTCCCGGTCGACATGACGGCTGATGTGGCCGTCCTGCAGGACGAAGATCTCGTCGCAGGTGTCGGCAAGCGTGGAGAAGATGTGGGAGGAGATGATCACGGTCTTCTCCCTGGCGCGCAACTGGCGGACGATCTCCGCGATCATGATGTTGCTGTGGATGTCCACGCCGTTCGACGGCTCGTCGAGGATGAAGACGTCGTTGCGTTGGAGAAGGATGCCGGTGAGGGCGAGTTTCTTCTTCATGCCGGTCGAATAGGTCGAGGCATACTGGTCGAGCGGGAGGTCGAAGATGTTGGGCCCGTCGAGGTCGGCGAGGATAACGCCCCGCGCGCGGGTGACCAGTTCGAGGTATTCGCGGCCGGTCATCTTGGCGAAGAAGAAGGGGTCCGTGGGGAGGTAGCCGAGTTTGTCCTTCAACGGATGGAGATCGCTCTCGACGTCGCCGTCATGGGATTCCAAGCCGGCGATGCACTTGAACAGCGTGGTCTTGCCGGCGCCGTTCTCGCCGACGATGCCGTAGACGCGTCCGCGTGCAATGTCGAGGGACACGTCGCGCAGCACCCGGTTGGCGCCGAAGTGCTTGCTGAGGTGGCGAATGCTGATCATGACAGGTAGGGCGTCAGTTGCCGCAAAGCGCGGCGATGGAAGTAGGGAATAATGCCGAGCAACAGCGGCGGAAACCACACGGCCAGCGCGAGCATGAAGCCCGACGGCAGGTTGATGGCGGACGGATACCCGGCGTATTTGCCGAGGAGCATGGCGATCACATAGAGCATGCCGACTACCAGCGCGATCACGGGAAACAATGCATGATAGGGCCAGGCGATGACCAGCGCCACAAGAACAGGCATCGTCAGGATCGAGACGTGGAGGACGGCCGTTGTCATTTTCTTTTTCAAAAACGATCGCGCATCATCGGCATGCATCCAGACAAAGAGGGACGGCTCCGGTTCGTTGTAATACGTCATGGCGACCAGGAAGAGTGCCACAAGCGAGAACATCCCGAGATTGAAATTGCCATGCCGGATCGCGATCGCTGTCAGGATATAGGCCAACAGGATCAGCAGCCACGATCGCCGGAACCCTATGGTAAACTCGAACGGCCGACGGGAGAATGGCGTCGGGATCGTATACGGCACCACGCGGTCGATGTTCGACCGGCTCATCGCCGCTATGAGGACCAGGGTGACTACGGCAGGCAGCCAATCCCCGGCGATCGCCTGCGCGACGACGAAGGGGAGCGACACGCCCAGATTTTCCAGGAGACGAATGCGCTGCCACGTCGTGGCGGGATAGGTATTCCGGAGAAATTGATTACGGTCCGTCTCGCTCAGCCGGGCCGTCGACAGCAGGGCGAGGAAGGCATATCCCCAACCGGCGTATTCGAACCGATAGAACAGGTAGGCCGACATGCCGGCGAAGAGGACGGCGCCCAAGGCATAGCCTAGCCAGGGACGGATGCCGAAGTCCCGGAGGTGTCGGTCCAGCCAGCGGAATTGCAGGGTGAAATAGGTACGCATGGGCGGATGGGCAACTTAACGAAAGTTCCTGTGGCATGGGTATGCTTTGGGGTTCGGGGGTCTACGAGTCGAGGGTCCGCATCGACGAAAGTCGGATTCATGGGTGGGTCGATGGTTGCCATTGGTCGCTGTAGCCTTGTGCGAAAGCGACACCTTCGACAGTTGACGGAGGCGGAGCCGACGTCTTACGCTATCTGTGGATTTCCGTTTTGGTTCCCACAGAGGCGCGGAGCGCGAGCTTGTACACTTTGGCTGTACTGTGGTCTAATAGGTTTACAACCATTCCACGATCTGGGAGGATTACACAAATGTGAATGGATCACTTTATCACCTGAATTATAATCTGTGACTAATCTGTGTGTAATCTGTGTAATCTGTGGTGAAAAAAGAAGAAAACAAAAAGGACCCTCCCGTTCGCCAGGAGAGCCCCTTCTTGTTATAGTGTTCATGTCCCCGACCCTTCACGGATCGGTACAGCGGTTCCTTACCCCTTACTGGGCAGGCGCGGCGGCATCGGCCTTCGGGTCGTCCATGTGCATCTCCCGGATGGCGAGGTACTTGCCGTCGCGGAGTTCATACAGGACCATGTACTTGCCGGTGTTCTTGACGGCACCGTCCTTGCCCGTCGTGGTCGACGTGCCGGTCTCGACGGCGAGGTTGCCGGCAGCCCATACGCCCGTCACGGTGAAGGCTACGGTGTTGCCCGACGTGTCCATGGCAAACTGTTTTTCGAGGCCGGCCCGGATGGCGTCGGTACCGACCTGTGTGCCTTCTTCGGTCGAGTAGATCTCGGCGTCGGCGGCGTAGTACTTGAGGATGCCGGCCACGTCCTTGGCGTTGGAGGCGTTTGCATAGTCGACTTCAAGCGCGTTGATGATCGCCTTGACGGTGTCGAGGTTGACCTCGGGGGCATGGTCGTGCGCCGGAGGAGCCTGGCAGGCGGGGAGGAAGAGCGACACCCCGAGGAGGAGCGCCAGGAGGGAAAACGTTGGTTTCATGTTATGCTTGTTTAGTGTACTGAAAATGTACGAAATCCCGGTGGAATCAGGAAATCGGGGGTTTCGGCGGGCCAGGCATAAACGCTTTTAGCCAGCCCATGGTATGTTCGGTTGTATGATTCTTTTTTTTACCACAGATACCACCGATTACTGCACAGATCGCCACAGATTTTACTTGCGGTGATAAATAAATCTGTGTGAATCTGTGTATAAATCCGTGGTATCTGTGGTGAAAAAAGATTCCGTTATCCGTTATCCGTTATCCGTTCGCCGTCTCCACCTTCGGCGGGATGAGCATATACAACAACGGCGTCACGATCCGGCTCAGCAGCGTCGAACTGATCAATCCCCCGATGAGCACCAGGGCCAGCGGCGAGATCAGCGGCGAACGCTCCAGCACCAGCGGAATCATTCCGCCGATGGCGGTGACGGATGTCAGGAGGATCGGCAGGAAACGCGTCTCCGCGCCGTCGAGCACAGCCTCCATCAGCGGCACGCCTTTTTCGCGAAGCTGGTTGGTGTAGTCAACGAGCAATATTGAGTTCTTGATCTCGATGCCCATGAGGGCGATCATGCCGATGGTGGCAACGAAGGACAACGTCTCACCGGCGAGGAAGAGGATCATCAGTGCGCCGACGATGCCGAGGGGCACGACGGAGAGGACGATGAGCGTGCTCTTGAACGTTCGGAACTCCAGGACCAGGATGGCGAAGAGGCCGAAGATGGTGATGAGCACGATGCTGCCCATGCCGCCGAACGACTCTGCCTGGCTCTCCTTCTCGCCGGCGGCGACGAAGCGGTAGCCGCGCGGGAGCTCGATATCCTCAAGCTTCGCGTCGATGTTGTCGAAGGTGGCGAACACGTTCGCGCCGGGCTTGACGAAGCTGGTGACGGACGTATAGCGCTCCTTGTTGAAGTGCCGGATGACGTTGGGCGATGCGCCCGGCTCGACGGTGGCGATCTGTGAGAGCGGGATGAGCGCGCCGGAGAGCGAGGTCACGTACATCTTGTCGAAGACGTCCAGCGCCCTGTCGGGATCGAAGTCCTGGAGGGTGAGTTGGATCTGGTACTCGTCGCCGTCGTCGTTGCGCAGGGCCTGGTGGGGCAGGCCGGCGATGGCGAGGCGCACGGTGCGAGCGACCTCCGCAGGCACGATGCCCAGGACGCCGGCCTTCTCCTTGTCGATGACGATGTTGAGGTCGGTCTTCGGCAGGCGGAGCTCGTTGTTGACATAGATGGTGCCCTCGGTCTGCTTGACGATCTCCTCGAGTTGATAGCTGTAGTGTTGCAGCGTGTCGAGGTTGTCGCCCATGATGCGGTATTCGATCGGCGCGGGCACGGGCGGGCCCTGCTGGAACAACTTAACCTCGACCTTGGCGCCGGGGATCTTCTCGTAGCGCACGCGGAGGCTGTCGGTCAGCGCGACAAGGTCGGGCATGTGTAAGTCCGTATCCGTTTGGACGAAAAGCTGGGCGTAGTGCGGGGTGAAGTCCTTTTGGAAAATGTTGTAGTAGACACGCGGGTTGCCTTTTCCCACATTGGTGCTCACGCTGGCGATGGCGCTGTTTTGCAACAGGTCCTGCTCGACAAGACGGGCGATGCGGTTGGTCTCCTTGAGGCTCGTGCCAGGCGGCGTGTGGATGTCGACATTGAACATCGTCTTCTCCGACTGGGGAAAGAGACTGAAGCCGATGAGCGGAACCAGCGCGAGGCTGCCGACGAAGATGCCACCGGTGATGAGCAGCGCTTTAACCGGATGGGCGAGCGACCAGACGAGGACCTTGTGGTACGGCGCGTTGACGTATTTCTTGAAGGCGCGGAGGAACATGTTGCCTTCCGGGCGTTCGTGCTCCTTGAGGATCACGCTTGAAAGGAAGGGGATGATCGTGAGGGCGACGAACAGCGAGGCCAATACCGTCAGCAGGATGGCCATCGGCATGGGGCGGATAAATTCACCGGAGCCTTCCGGCAGGAAGACCAGCGGGAGGAAGGCGAGCAGGAGCGTGCCGGTACACCCGATGACGGCGATGCCGATCTGTTTGGTCGCGACGATGGCGGCCTCACGCCGCTTGTAGCCCATGCGCATGAAGCGTTCGATGTTTTCCACGATGACGATCGAGTCGTCCACCAACAAGCCGAGCGCGATGACCAGGCCCACGATGCTGAGCTGGTTGAGCGTGTAGCCCGTCCACTGCATTAGGGCAAGGCCGATGGCGAGGGATAGCGGGATGCTGATCATCACAACGAACGCTGCGCGCAAGCCGAGTGGCAAGAGCGTCAGCATCACCAGGCCGACGGCAATCGCGAAATCCCGGCCCAGGCCGTAGAGCCTTCGCTTGACGTACTTCTCCTGGTCGAAGCTGTTCTCCATCCGGATATGCGGCGGCAGCGATTCGGAGAAGGTAGCGAGGGCCTCCTCGATCTGGACGCGCGCCTGCACGATGTTCTTGCGGTCCTTGAGCGTGGTGACGACCCACACGGCCGGCTGGCCGTTGAATCGCGCGATGTGTGTCTCCTCGGCCCTGTCCATGCGCACGGTGGCGATGTCGGAGAGATGCACGGTCCGGCCGTCGGGCGTGGTGTTGACGATAATCGACCGGATCTCGTCGAGCGTGGAGAACTCGCTGTTGGTCTTGATGTTGAACCGCTTCTTGCCGAGGTCGACGCTGCCGCCGGGGATGTTGACATTGTGGGCTTGCAGGAGATTGAGTACCTGGTTGAGGCCGATGCGGTAGCGGGCCATCTTGTCGAGCTGGAGGGCGATGTTGACCTCCTCGACCGGCTCGGCCTGGATCTCCACGGCCTTGATGTCCTTGATTCGCTCGATGAGTTTCTCGAGTTCCTCGGCCTTGTCGGTGAGTTCTTTCGGGGAGGCGGTCGACGAGATGAGGGCGGTCTGCAGGATCGCCACGTCGGACGACGCGGCGCGGATGACGTCGAGCTTGACGATGCCCGACGGCAGCTCGGGCCGGATCTTGTTGACCTCGCGCACGACGTCATTGTTCTTGTTGTCGACGTTGACGCCGTAGGTGAATTCGAGTTGCATGAGCATGAGCCCGTCGCTGCAGCTCGTCTCGATCTGCTTGACGTTCTCCAGGTTGTACAGCGCGTCCTCGATCGGTTCGGCGACGAGCTGTTCCATGTCGGCCGGGCTCGTGCCGGGGTAGACGGCGAGGACGATGAAGATCGGCGCACCGAAGGGCGGGTCCTCGCCGCGCGGCATGTTGATGAGCGCGCTGATGCCGAGCGCCAGGGCGAGGACGAAGATGACGAGGGTAAACTGGTAGTGCTTGACCGCGAAGGAAGTCAGGGACATGGTGTTCGGTTGTGGCGGGTGGTGTGGGGTCTATTGCTCGATGGCGATCTTGTCGCCGTCTTCCAGGAAGCCGCTGCCGGCGGTGATCACTTCGGTCACGCCCTCAAGGCCGGACTCGACAGCGATGCGTTCGCCTTCGAACTGCTGGATGCGGATGATGCGCTTGCGCGCGATGCCGTTGTCCGGCACGTACACCACGCCTGTTCGGCCGTTGGACGACACGAGTGCCTCGACCGGGATGACGGCGTACGATTGCTTGTCGGCGGGGAAGAGATTGACATGCGCGAGCAGGCCCGCGGCGATGCGCTTGTCTTTTGAGGGCATGCTGATTTCCGCGTCGAATGTCCCGCTGAGCGGATTGGCCACGTCGGAGAGGCGCGCAATGCTGCTCTCGAGTGTCCAGCCGGGATACGCGTCAAACGAGATGACGGCCTTATCGCCAGCTTTCAATCGTCCCCAGTTCTTGTCGGTCAGGCTGGCCACGAGTTTCCAGTCGGAGGCCTTCACGCCCATGAGGTAGAACACGGGCATGCCAGGCGCGGCGATCTCGCCTTCGCGAAGGAGTTGTTGGATGACCTTGCCGTCGATCGGCGAGCGAACTTCCGAGTACGCGACGTTGAACTCCGCGATCTGCTGGGCCTTCATGGCTACGTCGAGGGCGGTGGTCGCGTTTTGTAATTGTTCGAGTGTGGCAATGCTGTCGGCGTAGAGATTCTTGACGCGTTGCAGGTCGCGCTGCGCCTTGTCGACGGCGAGCTTTGCCTGCGTGGCCTGAGCCTCGATCTCGGTCATGATCAGCGTGGCGATGAGCTGGCCCTTGCGGACGGCGTCACCTTCCTTGACATATGTCTTTGCGATCACGCCGCCGGTCTTGAAGCCCGGCTTTGCCTCCGTGTCGGACTGCACGAGTCCGGTCACGCTGATCGCATCATCGAGGGCCGACTGTTCGACCGGGGCGGTGCGCACGTAGAATGTGTTGAGCGGCGCGGCGGATGTGGCGGTTTCCGCCTGGTCCGCGGCGGGCTTGGACGAGCAGGCCGCGAGGAGGGTGATCAGCGGCAGGAAATGGATGATTTTCATGATCGGGTGGTGTGTTCGGGTTATTGAAGCGGGGCGGAAGCGGTGAGGCGTTCGATGGTCGCGTGGCGGACCCACGCCTCGTAGCGGGCGTTGTTTTGTTCGAATTGCGCACTCGTCACCTGCGTGCGGGCGTCGATGAGTTCGATGTAGCCGGTGAGGCCGGCCTTATAGCGTTTCTCGGTTTCCTCGTAATACCGTTGCGTGCTCGCAACGAGGCTCTCGAAATTGTGATAGATCGTCACGTCGGCGCGGAGCTGCTCGATCTCGTTGAGCACTTCTGTGTCGAATGCATTGCGGGCCCATTCGAGGCTGGCCTCGCTCGCGCGGGCCTGGGCGTTGTATTCGGCCTGCTTGTATTTCGCCTGGCTGTTGTCGAAGATGGGCACCGTGAGTTGCACCCCGCCGAACACATACCCGCCCCAATCGGGCGCGAACTCCTGCGAGCCGATGTCGACGAATGCGCCCACTGTCGGCGCGAGGCTCTTCTTCGCGAGATCGCCGGCGAGCAGTTGGATGCGCTTGCCCGTCTCGATCTGGAGCAACTCTTCGCGCTGGCCTGCGGAAGCGTCGATCGGGATGGAGGGTACGCTCTCCAGGGTCATGGCCTCGATCGGAGCGTCCGCCGGACGATTGAGCAAGAGGTTGACATACGCGGCGGCGTTGGCCTGCAGGGCCAGGGCCTGGTCGCGCCGTGCCGTGAGCTTGTCGATCTCGGCCTGGATGCGAAGTACGGCCGACGGGATCGCCTGGCCGTTGGCCAGCAGGCTTTGCGTCACGCGCTTGTTTTCCTGCAGCAACACGAGGCCCTCGTCGAAGATCGCGATGCCATCGCGCGCCTGCAGCCAGCGGTAGTACGCCGTCTTCACCTCGCGGATGATATCGCGGCGCACCTGGTCCGTTTGCAGGGATGAAAGCGTCACCTCTTCCTCCTTCATCATTCGGTTGACGCGGAGCTGCGGCCGGATGACGGGTTGGGATATGTTGAAACGCGCGTCGTAGAAATTGTTGGGCAGGAACGGCACGGCCTGGTTCTCGATCTGCGGGAAGTTGTTCGTCCCGGTCAGCTCGTTGAGCGTCGCGTACACCGGGTTGAGTATATCGCCGACGGGGAAGTCGGCGGTGCGTCCACCGGTGGCCAACGTGTATGACGTGAGGAAGTTGACCGTGGGTCCGCCGAGGCGTGTGGCGTGTTCGAGTGCGGCGGCGCTGCTCGCTTCGAGTGACGTTTTCTCACGCACGCGGGGGTTGGCCTCGAGGGCCATGCGCACATAGTTATCGAGGACCGACTGGGCGTCGAGGGGGAGGCCGGTGATGGCCAGGGCGGCCAGCAGCAGGAAGAACTGTTTCATGATGTGGGTGGTGGTGTGGTGTGTGGAGTCGTGTGCGGGGGATCAGGCCATGCTCTTCCGGAAGAAGGCTATGTAATCGTCATAGGCCTTGAAGAGAAAGGCCTGCTTGTCTTCGGCGGGATAGATGTTGAGGCGTTCGGTATTGTGCAGCGTCACGAGCCCGTGTACCTGGGCCCAGAGCATGAGTGATAGCGAATCGGGGTCGGCGTCGGGGCGGACATAGCCGGCCTGTTGGCATTCGGCGATCGTCTGCTTGAGCATGCCGATGGCCATCGCGCCGTCCTTCCAGAACTCCTCGCGCAGCGCCAGCGCCTCCATCGCGCAGTCGAGGATAAACATCAACTCATAATCCTGCGGGTTGTCGAGGCCGTAGCGGATATACGCCCGGCCCGTCGCCACGAGGCGGTCCATCGGGTCGGGTATGTGCTGCACCGCCACAAACAGCGCGTTGATCTTGCACTCGAACGCCTTGTCGTGGAGGGCGAGCAGCAGCTCGCTCTTGTCCTTGAAATGGTGGTAGATCGTCCCGGGGCTGTACTCGATCTTCTGGGCGATCTTCCGCATGGAGGTGTTCTCATAGCCTTCCTTGACGAAGATCTCCCGGGCCGCGTTGAGGATCAGCTCCTTGATCTCCTCCCGTTCCCGTTCCTTGCGCTCGTTGATACCCATTGTATTGAACAGCTGATCGTGATTGAACGGTGCAAAGATATTGAACGGTGTTCAAATTTGAAACAACGTTTAATAATTCAGACCATTTTTATTATAAATTGTTGATTATTAATGAAATAAAATTATACGTGGGTCGGTGGTTGTGTCTCCGCCCAGGATCTTGTTTGCCCCCAACCCCCTAAAGGGCAGGGCCGATCACTTCTCCTGGAAAAATATATTAACAATTTATA